>PIVL01000011.1 GCA_003354145.1 Paracoccaceae bacterium | reverse complement strand
CCATTCGGCCCAGAAATCAACGACAACGGGAACGTCGGAATTTCTAACTTCTGCGTCAAATGTGGCATCTGTGACGGCAACGGTTGACATATTCTGTCTCCTGAATGGGTTTGGCTTGGATGATGAATCTAGGAACGCGGATAGTCGGCGTCAAGGCTTGCCGACCGCCACAGCGCATCGGTCACAAGATCGTGCGAAAGCTGCATCAGTGTTGCAGTTCGCGTCCACAATATGGCCGTTTCGATGCGGTGGTTCGGGTAAATTTGCACCAACGCATGCGCATATGCGCCCATCTGCCGCAACAACCCCTCGGGACAGGATTGCGGATCAGTGGGAACAGTGGCGTTTGATTTGAAATCCACGGCAAGCAATGTGTCGTCGGTGACGATCAACCGGTCAATGACGCCGGAAACCTTTTGTTTGTTGATAACTGCCGTTACCGGAACCTCGGCAAGCGAGGATCGGTTAAAAATATGGGACAAATCGGGATGCTTCAGCGATTTCTCGACTTCGGACAACAAAGATGCGCGAATTGTTTCCGTGGTATCAGCCAATAAATAATCGGTTGTTCTGGCCCAGTCTTGCTGTGGAAAGTCCGGCAGATGTTCCAGCAACAAATGTATCTGTGAACCGCGCAACTTGGCTGCGTCCTCGTCCAGCCCATCATCACCTGGCAATGCTTTTGCGCCGCCCAGTTCTGAGGGGTTTAGAGCCGACAGAGCAGGTTTTTCCAGCGGAGGCTGCACCGTAAACAAATCAGGTATTACGCTGGCTTGAACCGCATCAGAAACCTTTGGCTGCCAATCCAATTGGTCCCAATCGGCATGGCTTAGGCGCGAAACCTGTTGGCCATCTATCTCAATGCGCTCTGCGTTGGCATCGTTCATTGCGGCCTCAACCATCTGATACCAGGAATTACCCTGCTTATCCAAATTGCCGGCCGCAGCAACGATCAACCACTTTTCCGCACGGGTTAGAGCCACATATAACAGGCGTAGTCGCTCATTCATCTGCTTTTGGCGGGCCTCGTCCTGTACCTTTTTCAACGTGTCTGGCATCTCTGCGGAGTTGATTCGCCATAGCGGTGTTTTGTCCGCCACCATGATTTCATCATTGGGTGGAGGTCTTCGCGGTCCGGTATCGGGTAAGATTACAATCGGCGATTCCAAGCCTTTGGCGCCGTGAACGGTCATCACCCGTATCAGATTTCCGGCACTGCCCATCTGACGTTTTACATCCAGATCATCAGTTTCCATCCAGATCAGAAATCCTGTCAGGCTGGGTACGTCTGACCGCTCATATGCCAAAGCCTGAGACAGCAGTGCGTCAATTCCATCTTCGGCCTCGGACCCAAGCCGACCAAGCAGTTTTTGCCGCCCTTTGTGGCGCGTCAAAATGCGTTCGATCAGGTCAAATGGGCGTAGAAAATCTGTTTGATCACGCAGATCGTTTATTATCGTCATCGTGTTGGGAAACTCTTCCCCACGTTCGCGCAAAGCGCGCCACAAATATGGGCCATCGCGACGATGGGCCAGGTCGAAAAGGTCTTGTTCAGTCCAGCCAAACAACGGCGATTTCAAGGCTGTGGCAAGGGCCAGGCTGTCCTCTGGCGTGACCAGGAAATTCAGCAAAGCAGCAAGATCTTTGACCGCAAGCTCTGCCCCGACTTTCAATCTGTCAGCCCCGGCAATCGGCAATTCGGCGGCCTTGCAGGCGCGGATGATTTCGGCGAACAGGTCCGAACGGCGCTGCACCAATATCAGGAAATCACCGGCGCTAACTTGACGCTTTTGGAGTGTTCCGGGCTTTGGGCCATCTACCGGAATTGTTGCGCTGCTGTCTATCATGTCCTTGATTGACGCGGCAATTCTCTCGGCCAGAATAACATTGTGATGCTGTTCGCTTTGACGATCCACCGGATCGGTCCAGACACGATCTGCGTTCTCATCGACTTTGGCGACCACCGGCCACAGATCAACTCGGCCCGGCAAGTCGGATTTAAAGGCGCGGTGCTGTGAATCTTTGCGAAACCCGGCCTCAGACTGATCTGCAAACACCAGATCAACCAATTGCAAAATGGCAGTCGAGGACCGAAAGGAAAATTCCAAGGTCAAATCCTCAAGCGTGATGTCTGAGTCCTCAAGGCGTCTGCCAAATTCGGCCTGCATCCGGTCAAACGCATCCGGGTCCGCCCCCTGAAACGAATAGATCGACTGCTTTTTGTCGCCAACAACAAAAATTGTGCGGTCTGCATCCGGGCGCGCGCCTAATCCGCTAGTGAATTCCTGTGCCAGCTTTTCGATCACATCCCATTGCGCGGGACTGGTATCTTGTGCTTCGTCGACCAAAATATGATCGATGCCGCCATCCAGACGATACAAAACCCAGGCTGCGACCTCGGGATCATTCAGCAAATGACGTGCTTTCAGGATTTGATCGTCAAAATCAAGCCAGCCGCCAATTTGTTTACGGCGAGCATATTCAGGCAGAAACACCTCTGCAAATTGGTGAAGAGCATATGATTTCCGCGCGGCCATTAACCCTAATCGCTGAGATCGAGCAGCCTCGACTCGCAGCATAAAGGGTTCAAGTCTGGACATCAGATCAGGATTGGCTTGTCGCGTTGCCTTGGTTGGAAAGGACTCTAACTTTGCGGAATACGGCTCAATCGTCTTAGATGTTGGACCCGCAAGCAAGGTTTTCTCAAGCTGTGGAAGATCGCCAATCCCCGGTTTTGTGATCTTGGCCAGGACTTTGGCCGTCTTAATATCGGTAACACTGCCAGCTCTCATAGCTGCTGCAAGATCCCGGATCAAATCGGCCTCATCACCCAAAAATACCTGCGCTTCCAAATCAGCAGAGGTAAATCCACGGGGAAGATCGAATACACTCAGCAGATCGTCCAGGCTCATCGGCACATCAAACGCATCGCGCTTGCTGACGATCGCCTTGGTCAGGCTGTCCAGGTCGGTATCGGTGGCATAGCGGGCAATTGCGTCGATCAGATGGGCCTGTTCGCCATCGGCAATTGAATCGACAATCTCGGCGCGCAGCAATTCGGCAGCGCGGTCTTCCATCTCGGCAAATTGCGGGCTGACTCCCGCCTCAAGCGGAAATCGACGGAGCAAGGATGCGCAGAACGAATGGATTGTCTGAATTTTTAGCCCACCGGGTGTTTCGATAGCCCGGGCAAATAACGTTCGGGCGTGGGCCAAGCGCTTTGGATCAATGGCACCACCGTCGTCTAACTTTGTCAGCGCAGCCGTCAGATCGGCGTCACCAAGCATTGACCAATCGCCCAATCGTTCAAAAAGACGGTTCTGCATCTCACCAGCAGCGGCCTTGGTATAGGTCAGGCACAGGATGTGTTGGGGCTGTACGTCGTTCAGCAACAATCGCGCCACGCGGTCGGTTAAAACACGGGTTTTGCCGGATCCGGCGTTTGCTGACAGCCAGGTAGACGACGATGGGCGCGCAGCCTGAATCTGCCGTTGGGTAGCCTCGTTTGGGGCACTCATGACACGTCCCCTGATGTTGGAGTCGTGGTTCGGTCCCATTCCCCAAAACGGGCCAATTGGTCGTAATCCCCTGTATCAGTGTCTTTGAATAGCATACGGCGCGAGGTAAAGCCCTGAGCTGGCGACTGATATGCAGCAATCAAAGTGTGCAATTCCTGCCATACATCCCCCGGTGGGTTTTCTTCGAGTGGCGCCGGAAATTCTTTGGCCAGAGATCCGAGGCCAATAAAGACCGACCGGGCGACCGGGGCGGCGTCTATTTCGTGGAACCCGCCTTGCTCGGCAATTGCTGCCTCAAGCAACAATTGCTTATCAAAGTTCTCTTGCTGTTTCTTTGATGGAGGTGCGCCGGTTTTGTAATCATAAATAATCAACTCGCCGTTGGCATCGCGGTCAATGCGGTCGGCCGTTCCGGTTAGGGTGAAATTCAGGCCGTTCAGCTCACTTTTTGCCCTGACCTCAAAACCAATAGGCGTTGCCTGTTCTCGGCGGATCAATTCGTCGGCCAGAAACGGATTCGCAAACCGGTCGATGCGTGCCAGCCAAAGGCGCCTTGCGGTTGGCCAGGGTACAATGTCTGCCAGAACATCGTTAGATAATTCCATCAGGTTTTCAGTCGTGAGGCTAGAAATATCGTTAACACTAGAGTGAATAAACCGTTCAAGAACGCTATGAAGAACCGTTCCGCGCAACAATGCGTCAGGTGATTGCACCAACGGATTCAGCGGTTTCAGGCGCAGCACATGTTTGGCGTAAATGGCGTAAGGATCGCGGATCAGCCGTTTGATTTCTGTTACCGACAGTCTTGTGGGGCGCGCTGCCAATGGAGGGCAAGGCGATGGCCGCGGCGCCAGTTCAATATGCGGCGCGGCCTCGATCTGTTCGGCCCAGTTCAGGTAAACATTACCTCGGGAAATCATGGCTTGCAGGGCTGATGGGCCATCCTGATCAGGCAATCCGCCCAACAGATTGGCCAACCGGTTCAGCCAGCGTGAAGCAACGGTTTCGGCATCGTCTGAACGTATTGAGCGGGTTAGCCAAACCTCGGGCGCGGCGATGGCCTGCTGAAAATCATGTGCTGACAGGCCGATGCGCCGCTCGGGCAGCAACAGTCCGGCTTGCAGCCTTAGATTACGGTTTAACCATGGATCGGGACTGGCGGCTTCGGGCCAGCTGCCTTCGTTCAGGCCACCCAATATGACAAGTTCAGCGCCCTGCACCCTAGCTTCGAGCGTGCCCCAGATCATGATACCACTGCGCGGCACATCACGATCGCGAATTTCTTCTTGTGACAGCAATGCGCCCAGCAAATCAGCAAAATCGCGCGCCGACATAGGGCCACCTGCATCGGCTTCGGCCTCAAGATCGGTGATGATCGCCAACGCATCATGACCGGCCTTTTTTTGCCAAAGCTCACCGCTGCCGTCAGTTAGGCTGCCCCCAGCGATCTGTTCGGCGACGCGACGCAGACGGATTATCCAGTCCTCAAGGGGTTGATCGCCAATGATTTGTTGCTCGGTAAACTTTGAGGTCAACCAGCTTTGCCAGTCTTCGGGCAAAGTCAGGGTTTTCCCAAACTTGGCGATGCTGTCGGCGTCCGGAAAGGGATCACCAAAACGGCGAATTTGCAGTTCCAGATCGCGGGTATGCAACAGGTGGTCGTTGCGACCATCGCCGCTGTGACACAGGGGGTGTTTGAGCAGGGTCAGCAACATTTCGCTGTTCAGTCGTTCACAAAACAGATCGGCGATATGACGTAAAAAACGGCCGGGCGGTGACAGATGCAACGGCAACCCAGCGCTGTCGTCTGGAACAATATCCCATCGGTCAAGCGCGGCGCTGACTTGTCGTGTCAGCATCCGGTCAGGCGTGATAAGTGCGGCGGGTTGCCCGTTCTCTGCAGCCTCGCGCAAGCGCATCGCGATGGTCAGGGCCTCGGTGCGGGGCGATGGAGCCGACACCAATGTCATGCGCGAAGTTGCAGCAGCAAGATCGTGTAACTCTGGGCCTTCGGTCAGCCATGAATCGGTGAATGGCGCTGGGCGAAGGGCAAGGGAAATCAACCGGTTGCGCTGTGGCGACGGTGCAGGCGTATCTTCCCATGGTGTGATATCTGACGGGCCAATATCCAGTGTTTTCATCAGGTTATGAAAGCGATATTGCGGATGATCTTCGGAGGCTAGCGGATCTTTTAGCTGGGTCCAGACACATTCCGGTTGGTCAAAATCATAGCCGGGCAACACAATCGCGCCTTGTGGCAGTCGCGCAATTGCTTCCATCAACATTAGTGTCGTGCCTCGTGATCCGGTCGAGCCGGCAAGGATTATGGGATGGTTCGGCGGTGAATCCTGCCAACGTTCAATCAGGTTTTCGACCACGCGGCGCTGTCGGGCCTGCGCGTCCAGCGTGCTTTCATCGGCGCTGACAAAGTGATCTGCGATGTTGAAAAACGATAGTGCGCGCTCCCAGTGACCAGACATATCTGTCACGTCCAGGCTGCGAATTGTGTCGGCAGTGACTCCTTCGCCATTCATCTCATCCATCAGAGCCGCAAGGCTGTCAGCAAGATCATAAAGCGATGAACGTGCGGCCAGATCAGGCTGTTGGTCAAGCAACTGCGAAATTAATTGCGCCAATTCCAGCCGTCGCCGCAACGGTGAAACCGCAGGAGGCAGCGTGACCTTATCGCGAATATCCTCAAGATCGGTCAGCAGAGAAATTCGGGGCAACAGTCGTGGCGGGCCGTCTTCGAACAGGTTGCGGATACGGCGGGACATGCGGCGCGTGTTGACGATCAGATGGGCACGGGCCAAATCCTCGGGCGGTAATTCGGTGAACCGTCGGGTCAGGCCATCGACCAGCGCGCGCGGGAAATCAACGCCGGGGGCGAGGGCAAAGACACGAGGCGTCTCGCTTGGGTCAAACATCACTATTTTCCAGCATGGATTCTGCCAGGGCAAGGCCCGCAGGATTGCCAACATCGCACCATTTTCCGGGATAGTTTAGTGCGAATAGGCGATTTCGGCGCAACATTTTGTCCCACAACAGGTTCAGCGAAAATGCGGGCTGGTCAAATTCAGACAACCCCTCGGGCTTGATGATCTGTGCGCCGCCATAAACCACCTGAGTGCCACGCGTTATGTGCCCTTTCGCATCAACGTCAAAATCGCCGTCCCGCTGAAACCCAACAGCCCGGGCCGTAGGAATACAGATTAGCAGGGCATCCATTTCGTCAGAATTCCAAGCACTCTTTAACAACTGCAAAGGATTGGGGCCGACCCAGATTGCATCGGGGTTCAATGTATAAACCGGTCCTGGGCCCAACAGGGGTAGGGCCGCACGCAGTCCGCCTCCGGTTTCAAGAACGTCGGGTTGTTCGTGGGACAGCAACACGCCCTTTGGTGTCAGGTGGTCGACCAGCATTTCGGCCTTGTAATGCACGTTCGCGACGACCTTGTCGGGTTTGATCGAATCCACCAGATTCAGCGCGTGATCAATCAGGGGGCGGTTGGCAACCGGGATCAACGGCTTGGGCCTGTCCTGGGTCATGAGCCCCATTCGAGCGCCAAATCCGGCGGCAAACAGCATTAATGCGTTGGGGTTCTGAGTCATGGCTGCCTTAGATATTGTAGATTTTCGGGCGTGGCTTCCGGTAGTACGGGGATCAGGATATCAGCCAACTGGCTCAAGGCAGGATGTTGCAATCCGCGCGCTACGTGATCCCAGACGCGGGGAATAAGATTAATATAATGCGGCTTGCCGTAATCCGTTGCCAGACGCGCGAAAACGCCAAGAATTCGTAGATTTCGCTGCACTCCCAGCACCGCATAGGCCGTTTTGAACGACGCCTCATTAACGCCTGATTGCTTTATATAGTGTCTGATTGTTGCGGTTTCTGCCTCGGACGACACAGTTCGTCGGATGTCCTGAAGCAGTGAGACCAGGTCATAAGCCGGATGGCCAATCACCGCGTCCTGAAAATCAAGAAGGCCAACCCGCGCAACACCTGCCCGATCCGGAAGCCAAAGTAGGTTTTCAGCATGATAATCACGCAGGATCATAACGGGTTTGGCGTCGGAATGTTCATTTAGCAAATCCTTTATCACAGACTTAAACGTCGTAAGGGTTTCTGGCATTTGCTGACCGGTGATCCGTTGTTGATAGCTGGTGAAAACAAGGCCAGCCTGTTCTGCCATCAAAGGGGGATCAAATACCGTCAAAGGCGGGCAGTCTGCTTGGTGAAGCTTTAACAACACATCACAGGCGGCTTGATACAAGGGGGTTTCTGACTGGGGGTTGGCAGAAATCACCCGTGTAAACAGATCATCGCCCAAATCTTCGAGTAGGATCAGACCGGTTACAGCGTTCTCTGCATAGATCTTAGGGGCGCTAAAGCCATGTGTTGATAAATGACGGGAAATTTGGACAAAAGGCAGGATGTTTTCACCGGATTCCGGGGGCGCATCCATCAGAACGGCCGTTGTTCCATCTGGATTTTTTAGCCTTTCGTATCGCCGTGCTGACGCATCTCCGGCAAGCGGGTTACGGATAGCATTGCCCCAGCCGGTTTCCGCCAAAAACGCGGCGATAATCTTGGCGCGGTCGGTCATTGCAGCAATTGCCCCAAGATTTCGGACCAGCGGGGGGCGGTCCATTCAAACGTCAGATGACGCATCATTTCGTGTTCGGTATCTGGCCGAAGTTTTAGGGTAAGCGCATGAATCGGAGCCAAGCTGCCCAGCCTGTCGGGCCATTCGACCAAACATATGGCGTTGTCAAAAGCCTCTGTCAGACCAAGTTCTTCGATCTCGTCAAGATTGCTAAGCCGGTAAAGGTCAGCGTGCCACAACTCGCCAACCTGGGTGTAGTAGGTTTGGACAAGGGTAAATGTGGGCGATGGGACGTCTTCGGGCACATGTAATGTCGACTGAATCAGATGCCGGGAAAAGTGGGTTTTGCCAACCCCAATCGGCCCATCAAGCAGTATGCAATCTCCCGGTTGTAAAAGCGCACCAAGACTGACCGCCAAACGGACGGTTTCTTCGGCGGACTTTAGGGTGACAGAGTGGGGCGAATGGATCATAGGACCACAATGACCGCCCCATTTCCGGGCCGCAAGCAGGATCAGTCTGTTTCGGTCAATGCGTTCTGTTTTAGCTCCGCGCTGGGCTCAGCGTTTACCAGCGAAAAACTGACCAACGTCGCGCTAGTATGTATTGGGGTGATTGTGCAGTCCAAAACCTCTTCGGTTTTTAGGTGCGCCCGAGACCGCCATTCAGCCCGGTTTTCACGTCCAGCAACATAGTCCCGGATTTCCCCCCAAACTGGAGTAGCCTGGCATTTTTCCTCCCAGCTACGTGAGGCGTCCAGAATCGTGACATCGGCAAAACTGCTGTCCGGGTTGACGTCCCACATCGTGCGATAGGCGGAGTTGCAGATAATCAGAACACCGTTTGATGCAAAAACCACGACTGCGGTGGTCAATCCGTCCAGTATAGAGTGTCCAAGTTCAATATCCGAGCGAAACCTCCGAGTTAGGGTCACTTCTGCAGTAATATCTTCAAACAAAAAGGCCACCGCGCCGTCCGGGTGCGGGCGTCCGCTGACTGAGTAAACCGAACCCGAGGGCAGAGACCAGGTTTCCTGAAAACGACCATCTGCAGCAGCCGCCACCAGATTGGCCATTTGATGACGCCAGCCGTTATAATTTTTGGGTTCCGGCATCATTTGACTGTCTCGCAGACGATCAAAAAAAGAAAACAGGTTAGGCCGCCCGCTTAAGAAATCGGCGCTAAGCGAAGTCAGATCAATAAGGGCGGGGTTGAACAATACCAGTTGCCGTTTACGATCGAAAATCGCCAAACCGATGGAGAGCTGCGCAAAAGTCTTTGCAAGTGTTTGCACAAAATTGCGCTGAGCAATCTCGGCGTCAACAACGGCATTAATGTCAGTGGCGTAACACAGGCAATAACCGTCATGCTCTTCGACAGAAACATCAAACCAATAGGGCTTGTCGCTGTCGGAAACAGCAATTGACATGCGCTTTATGTGCCCGCCTGTCTCGGAATCGTTTGATGGGCTGAACAGAGGTTGGGAAGGGTCTGGATGACTCTTTCGCAGTTTTTTGTAAATGTTTGCATAGGCTTTGTTGTGCCACCCAACGATACCATTGTCTTCGATCCGCCAAATCGGGTTTGGGGCCTCATCCACCGCAGTGCGCAACGTAACCAATTCTTGCGATGGCGACAGGGTTTGGCCGTTTTGATTTGCGTTTTCCGGGGGCTCGCGCAGTTCAACCCGGGTGATGCCGTCAACCCATTCGCCCAGGACTGTACCGGTATCACTCTTGAGCTCGGCAACAAAATTTATCCGGCCCTGTGACTTGATCTTGCTGTAGGTATCGGGAAATTCGGGAAATCTGACTCTAAGCATCTGTTGCAATCTCTGCCAGTCAGATGTGTCTGGTGAGCAATCCGGTAAGTCCGGCGCACCGGCGCTTGCGTCTATCAGGTCCTCTTCTGCAAACAGATACACCCTGTTGCTGAGGTCCAGTGAATTTTGAGGGTTAGAAACAGGGCGGCGTGACAACCAGTACGCTGCACCAGTTGCACAGGCCAAGCAGGCAGCGAGCAACAAAATCCAGTCAGGCACTGAGAACATCGCGGTCGCCATAGTTAAAAAGGTTAATCTCACCAAACGTCAAAAAGGTTAACAGTATATTAACCCTGAGCTAATCTCAGGAATTCACTCGAAATTATATTCTAATCGGTTGGTTTTGACCCATTGGAACCGCGTTGTCCCCAGCCTGAGCGTCAATAGCGTTGCGCGGCCAAATGACCTCGACGACGGCACCGCTTCGTTCTTTTGAGATATTCGTCGGCTGCAAATAATCCGAACCGTTGGTAAAAGTTAGCTGTGCGCCAGATCGCTCGAGCAAGGTTTTTGCGATGAACAGACCCAACCCCATGCCTTCGTAACCGGGTCGGGCCGCGTGACCAGCATCCGAGCGTCGTCGCCGCATGAACGGGTCTCCGATACGGCCGATCAGGTGGGGAGGATAACCCGGACCATCATCCATGATCCGGATGGAAATGGTGTCATCGGTCCAGATAGCTTCGATCCAAACATTGGCGCGCGCGAAATCAACCCCATTCTGGATCAGATTCCGCAGACCATGGATTATTTCGGGTTTTCGCAAAACTGAAGGCTGCTGATAATCGCTGTCTTGGTCTGGCTGCTCTTCAAAATGAATAAACTTTCCGCGATTCATGTGTGGCTCGGCAGCTTCGTTTATCACAGCACTTAACGGAGCCTGTCGCAAATGCAGGTCGTCTTTGCCTGCTCGCCCCATGTCGCGCAGGATGTCGCGGCATCGGTCGGCCTGCTGCCGGATCAGTGCCGCATCTTCGCGCAAATCAGGATGGTCGTTTAGTTCTTCGATAAGTTCGGCGCTCGCGAGTTTGATCGTGGCAAGCGGGGTTCCCAACTCGTGCGCGGCGGCGGCAACGACGCCTCCGAGATCGGTCAGTTGTTGTTCGCGCGACAGGGCCATTTGTGTGGCGGCCAGCGCATCGGACATCGAATGCATCTCGGACGTAATTCGGCGCGAATAGACGCCCATAAATAGCGTCGCGATCACAATCGCCGTCCAGTTTCCAAACAGGAAAATGTCGGGAACACGCAAAATAGAGCCTGTTTCTGTACGCAGCGGCAGATGAAATCCGGCGAGCAATGACACCAAAATGATCGCAGTGCTGCCTATAATCAAAGTTGAACGCAATGACATCACACTTGCCGAAATCGTCACCGGAGCGAGCAGTAACAGAGCAAATGGATTGTTCAGACCGCCAGTAAGGAACAGCAGAAAGGCCAGTTGCAGAAGGTCAAACAAGACCATCAGAAAATTTTCGGATTCTGATAGGCGCTTGTTTTCCGGGAACACAAAAATGGCGGTCAGATTGCCAAAGACCGACGCCCCAATGGCGAGATAACACAGGCCAAGTTCAAGCTGGATGTGATAGAAATGTTGCGCCACCAGGATGGCAATCAACTGGCCAACAATTGCTACCCAACGCAGCAAAATCAGCGTGCGAAGACGAATCCAATTGCTGCGGTGTTGGCCTCGTAAAAATCCAAAGCTTAAGTCGTTCATTCCTGTCCTAGATCAATTGCAACGGCTGTGTATGGTGATAGAAGTTCGCGATAACTCGATAATCCTAACTAAAGGTACTTCCATGGTCCGTATATTTGCAACATCTGCCGTCATCGGCCTTGCCGCACTTTTGGTTGGTATTTGGGTTTTTACTGGTTTCCGGACTTCAGATGACCTATTTGCCAGCTGTCGTAACAGCGTGGTTGCGGGGGGGGCCGGTCAGATTGGCGGGCCATTCACACTGGTCAATTCTAAAGGAAAAACAGTCACTGATAAAGACGTGCTAACAGAACCGTCTCTGGTTTACTTTGGTTATACCTTTTGCCCGGATGTCTGCCCGTTCGATCTTTCGCGGAATGCGGAAGCCATCGATGTTCTGGATGAAAACGGTTATTCGGTGACTCCGGTGTTTATCTCAATTGATCCTGCGCGCGATACGCCCGAAGTGGTTGGTGATTTTGCCTTTAATTTGCACGAACGGATGATTGGACTGACCGGATCAGCCGAACAGGTTAAAGCCGCCAGTCAGGCCTACAAGACATTTTACAAAGCACATCCGGCAGAAGACGAGTATTACCTAGTAGATCATACAACATTCAGCTATCTGGTGTTGCCCGAATACGGGTTTGTCGAATTTTTCCGGCGGGATTTGTCGCCTGAAGACATGGCAGCCAAAATTGAGTGCTTTTTGGATAAAATGTAAAACTGGAATATTTGACGTTTGATGTGGTGCTGGTAATAGTCAGTTAAATACACAATAAGAAGAAACCGTTGAGGAGCCGACATGCCCGATCACAATCCACGAGACATTGGACCGGATAAATCTTTGTTACTTGTGGATGACGACGAACCGTTTCTGAGGCGACTCGCCAAAGCAATGGAGAAGCGTGGGTTTGAAGTTGAAACAGCATCTTCTGTGGCTGCTGGGCGTGCTATCGCCACTGCGCGCCCGCCTGCTTATGCGGTGGTTGATCTTCGGCTTGAAGATGGCAACGGGCTCGACGTGGTCGAAGTGTTGCGTGAAAAGCGGCCCGATGGCCGTGTTGTGATGTTGACCGGATATGGTGCGATTGCGACAGCAGTGGCAGCTGTTAAAATTGGCGCTACGGATTATTTGTCAAAACCGGCCGATGCGACGGACATAACCAATGCGCTTTTGGCCAAGCCGGATGAACTCCCGCCGCCGCCGGAAAACCCGATGAGCGCGGATCGTGTGCGTTGGGAACATATTCAGCGGGTGTATGAGCTGTGCGATCGCAATGTAAGCGAAACCGCGCGGCGGCTGAACATGCACCGGCGCACATTGCAGCGCATATTGGCCAAGCGAAGCCCACGTTAGGGTCCATAAATATGGCGAAAAAACCCAGCAGACAGCAGGTATTTACCCTTGTCGTTCAGATCGGACGCAAGGATGGTGATGGTTTGCCCAAGGATGCAACAGGTGCGGCGCTGATGTGTTTTGCCAGCGGCATAGACGAAGCCGAAGCGGTTCGCGAAACAGTGGCTATCCTGAAACAGGCCGACACGGCGCCTTTGGATGTAACTGGATACGGTACTTTGCAGGAACGCGAGACCGCAGGCCACGAGATTAGCGACGAAGAGCGTGGATTGATGCAGCGGGCACTTGACGAAAACGCGGTTATCGTGGCGCAGATGACGCCATTTTTTGGCGATGAACCGGATGAACGCCAAGACTAAAGTCAGCGACCTAATTTCGCGTGCTGCCGAACCACTTTCTATAAAGCTCATCATAGGCGCCATTTTCGCGTAGGGACAAAATCGCGAGATTGACGTCTTCGACTAACGGACTGCCAGTGGGGAAGATAATACCATAATTTTCGCGGCGAAAAACCGGGCCTGCTATGCTGGCGAAATCGACACCTTCGTGAGACGCATAATAGGACAGAACAGGGGCATCAAACACCACTGCTTCAATTTTGCCGGCCTCAAAATCAGCAAGCATTGGTTCAAGACTCAAATAGCCGCGATATACTATGTCCCTATTGGTCAGATACTCAGCCGCGGTCGAACCCTCAATGGTTGCGACGCGTTGGCGATACAGATCATTTACTGAATTCACTGTACCGTTAAGCGCATCGACCGTCATAACTGCGGTAATTTTGGCCACAAAAATTGAGACAACGAACAACGAGGACAGCACCAGAAGAACCGCGAACAATCGCCCAACGGGCGTGCGCGGCACTCGTTCCTCAAAGCCTCCATTCACCACCAGATTTAGCGCCCACCAAAAAGATGGAAACCATGCCTCACCTGCTGTTCTGTCAAAATATGGCTGCGCGCGGCGTTCAAACCACCACATCATCATGCCACCGCCCATCAGCAGAACAAACGCAATGGCAATAGCCATCAGCAGATCAGTCGAAAACAAAGCAGTCACCAATGAGGGCATTTCCAAGCCGTCTTTTGGCACCATGATCTGCAACCCGGCTTCAAATATTGGCTGACTATAGTCCATTTTAGCCTCGCGCGAGGCGGTGATAGAGATATTCGCAATCGCAAGATCAGCTTCTCCGGTCTCGACCGTGGATAGCATGGTTGAAAACAGGTCAACGCGATCAATTTGGACGTCCCAGTTCAGTGTTTCGGCAATAATATCCAACAGCTCGATGGAAAACCCGGTATCCACACCATTTTCGACGAACGAAAACGGAGGGCGCGTGACCGTTGAAACCGTCAACGTCTGAGCAGTCAGGGTTTGCGCCCAGATTCCGCTTATTAAACTGATAATAACGATTAGTTTTTTCATTCGTTCCACCCCGATTGGACGGTACGAATAAAGTAATGACGGAGCAAGCCGAGACTCACACTTGGTTTCGAAATATGTCCGAAAATCCGCATTTTACGCAATAATTATGCAGCGCGTTGCTCGGCGAGCACAAGCGCATCAAATGCCCTGAGCACCGGAAATATCGAAGGCCCGTGATCAGGCAGTTGGTTACGATCCAGATTGGCCAGCAAGCTGGCGTTTAACTGGTCCTTTTTGCGGCGCAAGCGACCAATGTACAGGCTTTCGGCCACTGTTCCGGCAGCGTCCAAAGCTTCGTGCCCGGGCAACAGTAATTGTGTGTAAGTCGTCAATAACCTATGCGATGCGGCTCTTGCGGATGTGCCGCCCAACAGGTGGAACGCAGGTACCAAAACGGATTCACGGCCAAATAGGTATTCAACCTCGGAGCCCGAAATGACCAGTCGCTGCGACGGGGCGACAATGATGTCTTGTTGGAGCCCAAAAACCGGAGCCCGTAATAATACTGGGCTGAAATGACCCTTTGCCGGGACTGTGCGTGTCAGGGTTTGCAAATCCGGAACGCTTTTGCCGTCGGCTGTTAGTACCAGATCACCACGACGTAGTTCGCCGACTTCCTGATACCCATTTGGTGTAGCGACCTGCGTTTTTGGGGCAAGCGATGGCATAGGTCCAACCGGCTTCGGAGTGGTTGATGGATTTGTGCAGGATGTCTCCACCCTGATCCAGAATTAACGTCAAACCACCGCCCGGAATGGCCTGCAAAGAAAGATAAAGCGGCCAGTTTCCGGGGCGGTTGTAAGACACCAGTGGCTGCGGTCTGTTGATAACTGGCAGCCGGGTTTCAATCACTAACGAACCGCGCGTCAGCAATGCACCGGGACTTGCATCAACAAGAATTGGCGCATCTCGCGGGGCGTCTAGGCCATTGGCTGCAAAGATTTGCTGGTCGTGAACTGCAAGCGCAATCCATCCCGTTTGTCAGGTTGCCTGTGCGTTTTGAAGAAGAAGCTGAGCCTCGAATTTCCGCAATGTTCGACGGGCAGAAGGTCCATAACCTTGTCCCGTAGCAGGGTCTAATTCAGGAAATACCTTACATATCTCGTCAACAATCGGCTGTTCAAGGCAATTCGCTGTTTGTGGTCCGAGGAAAAAGCTTTCGGTTTCCAGACCTTCCGAGAATATGATCTGATGTTGGTCAAACATCAAATGAACATAGGTCACCTGATCGCCGCATCGTCGGGTCACGGAATGGTCATTAAGCAAGTCTTTTGCTGCCACCAAAACCTCGCCCTCGCCAAACAACAGTTCGGCCAGACTGTCGCGCATCAATACCCGATGTTGCGGTGAAACCAGTAAATCGCCGTGCTGTCCAAATGTGCCTGCGCGGATATGAATTGGGGCAAGATCACCCAGCGCTTCGACCTGGTGGCGACCTGACCATCGGACGGGTTGCGGGCCCTCATCCCGGGTCATAACCAGATGGCCAGGCAGAATATCTTCGACTGCCATAAACCCATCGGGTGTTTCTATCCGAGTTCCTGCAACAAAACAGGGGACGGAATCGACCGTGACATATCCGGTATCTGAGTTAGAACCGTTAGAGACCGTGTAAGTGAACGAATAGTTTTCTATGTCTCCGTTGCCGATGATCTCAATTGTGCCATCCGCATTAAGCTGGATGGTCTGACCTGTATTCAAAAGCACAGTGTCGCCTGCTACGACGGGCTGACCATTAATGTGAGTAATCGTCAGTACCCCGCCCGAACTTATATCGTTTGACAGAACGTCCAATGTTGAACTGCTGGTTGCAAACATTGTGGAGCTGTCGGCAAGTGCAACAAGGTCTGATTGAATTGAATCACCGGCAATCAACAGGTTAGAATCATACTTGCTGTCAGAAACGTCAGCGACACCGATGCGGATTGTGTTTTCAACTCCGGGGTCAACGACCATTGTCAGGGTCAAGGTGATCGTGAAACCATCCATTTCAGTGTTGTAATCACTGTTAGAGTTGTTGACGAAAAGGTTTTCGTTATTGGTTGTATTCAGGTTTCCGGGATCAACGTCTCCGTTGCCAACTGTCAGGTCGACCTGAACACCATTGACCCAAACACCTATAAAATCCTGATAGACCGAGTCGATAAATTCGGGATATTCCTCTGATGAGAATACGAACTGCATTGCCATCAGGTTTGTATCCGGAATGAATGTCACATCCAAAAACGAGGCGTCATAAGTATTAGTTCCTGCAGCAGCGTTGAAATCGGGATCATTGTCGATACCCCAACGCATGTCGCTTGAAGTATTGGTTGACTGGTTCGCATTACCATTGGAATTGGTAAAATTGCTAGCACGTCCGGTGCTTAGGATAATTCCTGAATCTCCTGGGACAACACCAGGCGACGTAGAATCTCCGCCTGTGTAGATGCCAGAAGACCAATTATCGCCGCTATAGTCGGCGCTGACAATAGTAACGCCATCGCCAAATATCTCTTGTGCCATCTGAAGGTCGCTTGCATCTTGACTAATGCTAAGCTCTGACGCTGCTACCATGTTCGGCCTCAAATTCTTTAGGACGCAAGGCAGGCCAAACAGCGCAGGGTTTGATCCCAGTCACGCAGTTTGTCGCACCACAAAAGCCTGTGGTGTCTGATTTTCGGGTGGCCATGTTAGGCCTTGCTGCTGAATGCCCTGCCTCGGGTCATATTGTTATCCTTCGACGCTAGCACGCCCATAGACGCCCTGTTAACCCAATTTTCGCAAATGGGTCTTGGCAAAGCGCCGTTTTCGTCACAAGTGTGAAGTGATGCTGTCCTCAAAAGACCACAATTTATAAACGGAGCTCTTTGATGTCCCCAACTGATGCTGCCAAACTTACTGCTGACTTGATCCGCTGCCCGTCTGTCACTCCAATCGAAGGCGGTGCGCTAGTGTTGCTGGAAAAGGTTTTGTCAGAGGCCGGGTTTGACTGTAATCGCGTAGATCGCGGCAGCGTGTGCAACCTGTTTGCGCGCTGGGGCGACAAGGGCGATGTGCGCACATTCGGCTTTAACGGGCATACAGATGTGGTGCCTTTGGGTGATGAGTCAGCTTGGACCAAGGCGCCTTTTGGCGCCGATGAGGAAGACGGATATATGTATGGGCGCGGGGCGACCGACATGAAATCAGGAGTTGCTGCCTTTGTGGCGGCAGCGGCAGATTTGGTGCGCGATGCTCCGCCGGAAGGTGCAATTATCATTACCATTACTGGCGATGAAGAAGGCGATGCGTTGGATGGCACAACCGCATTGCTGGACTACATGCAGGATACCGGCGAGGCGATGTCGGTTTGTGTGGTGGGTGAACCAACCTGCCCGGACGTCATGGGCGAGATGATAAAAATTGGTCGGCGTGGTTCGATGAATGTCTATTTCACGGTGACGGGTGAACAGGGTCATTCAGCCTATTTACACCGTGCCAAAAACCCTTTGCCGCCAATGGTTCGACTGATGGATCGCCTATCTTCTCACGTGTTAGACACCGGTACAGACCATTTTGACCCAACAACGCTGGCCGTTGTAACGATTGATACTGGCAACCCGGTCAGCAACGTTATTCCGGCGCAGTGTCTTGCCACGATCAACATCCGATTCAACGACCGTCATTCAGGGGCAAGTCTGACAGAATGGTTGCAGTCAAAGGTGGATGAAGTGGCGTCAGAATTTGATGTAGACATCGACATGAAAGTCAAAATCTCAGGCGAAAGCTTTATCACACCTCCGGGTGCGTTGTCTGAACTGGTATCCGCCGCGGTTAAGGCCGAAACCGGGGTTACGCCGAAATTGTCCACGACTGGTGGCACATCCGATGCGCGGTTCGTAAAAAACCACTGTCCTGTGGTCGAGTTTGGATTGGTCGGTAAGACAATGCATCAGGTGGACGAACGGGTTAATGTTGCGCAAATCCATCAGCTCAAATCCATCTACAGCCGTATTCTGACGGACTATTTTGCGTGAGCATTCAAATCGGAATTACCGACGATCTGGACACCTGTTTCGACCTGCGCCGTATTGTGTTTATCGACGAACAGAACGTGCCGACTGAGGAAGAGATCGACGAATATGACAAAACTGCCATCCATCTTTTAGCGCAGGATGAAAGCGGCCCTTTGGGTACTGCTCGCATCGTTATCGACGGTGAAACCGCCAAAATTGGCCGAGTTTGTGTTTTGGCGACAGCGCGGGGCCAGCGGCTTGGGATTGGGCTTATCCGTAAAGCCCTGCAAATTGCGTGTGATCTGGATGGCGTAAAGCAGGCAAAACTGGGCGCGCAGGTTCACGCCATCGGGTTTTACGAGGCACTTGGCTTTGCAGTGATCGGTCCGGTTTATCTGGATGCAGGGATTGACCACAGAGATATGGTTCAGCCGGTGCAATGAGGCAAACACTGATCATCATGGTCAAAGAACCTCGTCCGGGTCAGGTTAAAACCCGGTTGGGTCGTGATATCGGCATGGTGGCTGCTGCGTGGTGGTACAGGCATCAAACAAAGGCTCTAATAAGGCGATTATCCGATCCGCGCTGGGAATTGGTGCTTGCAGTAGCACCAGATCGTGAAGGATTGGCCAGTCGGATCTGGCCGCCCGGTTTGTCGCGTATTGCACAAGGGCCGGGTGATCTTGGTGATCGGATGTTGCGGATGATGATGGCGGCTCCTAAAGGGCCGGTCTGTCTAATTGGCAGCGATATTCCAGGGATAAATCGTTTACACATTGCGCGGGCTTTTGGTGGGCTTGGGCGCAATGATGTGGTCTTTGGCCCAGCTTTGGATGGTGGGTTTTGGCTGACGGGATTGAAGCGGCCGGGCAGGGGGCCGCGCCGATTGTTCAAAGCGGTGCGATGGTCAACCGAACATGCGTTGGCGGATTGCCTTGCAAACACCACGAATCTTAGTGTGGCGTTGATTGATGCGCTGCGGGATATAGATACTATAGAGGATTTGACGGGCGGCGTCGCTATTGCCAGCGACGTATGATAGGCGAAAGACATGAAGCATATTCCTACTAAAGCAGAAATCCTTGACTGGATTTCGAGCAATCCGACACAGAATTCAAAACGCGAAATTGCGCGGGCTTTTGGTATCAAGGGCGCTGCGCGAATTGATTTGAAACGCATGCTCAAAGAGCTTGAGGCTGAAGGGCATCTGGAGAAGCGCAAGAAAAGCTATCGCGACCCGGATCGATTGCCGCCGGTCAGCGTAGTGCAGGTTCTTGGGCCGGACAGAGACGGAGATTTGTTTGCGCGACCGTTGGAATGGCAGGGCGAAGGGGACGAGCCAGGAATATTGATTATCACCCGAGCTTCTGATCCGGCGCTGGGCGAGGGTGATCGGATTTTGGCGCGGTTGACTGTAGTTGAGGGTGAAAGCCACGCCTATGAGGCTCGATTGATCCGGCGCATTGGAACCAATCCACAACGAATTTTAGGGGTGTATCGCAAGCGAGCCGAAGGTGGGCGGATTGTGCCGACGGATAAATCTGCAAGCAGTGAATGGACTGTCGCCGAAGCTGCGCGCAATGGGGCTAAAGACGGGGAGTTGGTCGAGGCAGAGCAGGCGGGCCCCAAAGGCCGAATGGGTTTGCCGCGTGCTCGGATTGTGGCGCGATTGGGAGATCCATCAGCGCCACGCGCCGTTTCTCTGATCGCTATTCATCGACACGGTATCCCGGACCACTTCCCTGATGCGGTGATTGCCGAAGCAGATGCAAGCAAGCCCGTGGGTCTGAAAGACCGCGAGGATTTACGGGATTTGCCGTTGATCACTATCGATCCGTCCGATGCGCGCGATCATGATGATGCGTGTTACGCAGAATTAGACCCTGATCCAGCCAATCCCGGCGGCTTTATTGTCTGGGTGGCGATCGCTGATGTGGCGGCCTATGTCCGCCCGGGATCAGAGCTTGATCGTGAGGCGCGTAATCGGGGAAATTCAAGCTATTTCCCGGATCGCGTGGTACCCATGTTGCCAGATCGTTTGTCAGGAGATTTGTGTTCACTGCACGAAGGGGTCGAGCGCGCCTGTATTGCGGTGCGGATGCAGTTGGATGCCGACGGGCAAAAGATCAGCCATTCCTTTGTTCGTGGGTTGATGCGATCCGTGGCATCGTTGCATTATGCCGAGGTCCAGGAAGCAATGGATGGCGCGGCCAATGACCGGGTTTTGCCTTTGTTAGAGCCGATTATTCGACCTTTGTATGCAGCCTATGCTGTTTTGAAAACGGCACGGGAAAAGCGGCAACCTTTGGATTTGGACCTGCCTGAACGGCGCATAGAGTTGTCCGAGGACGGCACTGTGTCGTCGGTGAATTTTCGGGATCGGCTGGATGCGCATCGTTTGATAGAAGAATTTATGGTTTTGGCCAATGTGGCGGCGGCAGAAACGTTGATTGCTAAGCGTACGCCGTTGTTGTTCCGAGTGCACGAAGAGCCATCGCCCGAAAAGCTTGATTCCCTGAGGGAAACGGCGAAGGCGGCGGGCTTTCCGTTGGCTAAAGGGCAAGTGTTGCAGACACGACATTTGAACCAACTGCTAAATGCGGCTGCTGGGACGGATGATGCTGAACTGATCAACATCTCGACTTTGCGATCAATGACACAGGCCTATTACGGCGCTGATAATTTTGGCCATTTCGGGTTGGCGTTGCCGCGCTATGCACATTTTACCTCTCCTATTCGACGCTATGCTGATTTGATTGTGCACAGGGCTCTGATCACTGCGCACGGGTGGGGCAAAGACGGGCTGGATGCAACCGAGATTGAACGGCTGGCAGAAACCGGAATACATATTTCAGATACCGAGCGGCGGTCAATGTTGGCCGAACGCGATACCGTCGATCGCTATCTTGCCGCCTATCTGAGCGAGCGGGTGGGCAATGAGTTTGCCGGTCGGATCAGCGGCGTTGCACGGTTCGGTGCCTTTGTGAAGTTGGATGAAACTGGCGCGGACGGGTTGATTCCGGTACGATCTTTGGGACGCGAGTATTTCAATTTTGACCAGGAGGCCGGGACGCTGAAAGGGTCAGATACCGGGTTGATGATCAGTGTTGGACAGCGAGCGACTGTGCGACTGGCGCGGGCGACTCCGGTGACTGGTGGTATAGAACTTGAATTGCTGGAGCTGGATGACAAGGCATTACCAAAACGGTCGAGCCCTGCGGGTCGGACGGCACGGCGAAAAGTGTCAAAAGGGAAGCGGCGTACAGATAAGATCAAGCGGAAGGTAGCCAGGAAGCGGCAGTAGTTGTACTGGCGAACTGCGCCTCCGGCGGGGATATTTTTACCAAACTGAATTATGGTTTCAAATGGTAGGTCAGCGCCTGTCGGATGAACCATTTGTGCATGTTAGAGTCTATTTCTGTTGCATTTTTGAATAAAACGGCGCGGTTTCCTTCAATGTTTGTCACGTTTGGAAAGGCCGCGCGGTAGTCGGAAATCAGTGTGGTCTGACAGTGAACAAACAAAGCGAAACCACCTGATTTTGGGATTCCCAATCGCAACGTTGAACCAGATTTGGTTTCGGGGGTCAGATAAGCGGGCTGACCCCAACGCAGGGCTTCTTCGATTTTTCCGATTTGGGGCACATCATCCCCGACCTTGAAGATCAAGTCACGCAAAGTCAGCAGACCCTTGCGGGCCTGCTTGCCTGGGATGTCAAAGGCGGCTGCAATATCAGCCGAAGCAAAAGGGCGGGTCATGGCAACGGGATCGCCTGTTCTACGCGGTCAAGATAATTTGTCAGTATCTTGTCTTGGCTGATGCGGCGCGACAAGAGGGTTTGTCCGGGTGTCGTGCGCATTCCGTCCAGCATTGGGGCAATGCTTAGATCGGCGGCGGTAGGTTTGTCGCCCATAAGGAACGGAGATTGCCATAAGTAGGTGTGGATTGCCTGCAGGTCACGTTCGATCCGGCCCATTCTGTCGCGTTCGCTGAAGCGCGTAATGCCTTGGACGTTCAGCCCCCGACGAACCGATTTCCGGATGTTGTTGGTGATTGGCCGCCGCAGCATTGCCGGGATTTGGCCAAAATAGACATCACGGACAATAGGCCAGACGTCATCATTGCCCCAACGGTCCAGAACCAAGTGAAAATACCAGCTGTCTTCGGCCATACGGATCAATGCCTGAGACTGGGCCTTTTGCATATCGGACAGACCGGATTCAAAATCGGCACCTTGGGATTCGAGCAGCAAGCGGATGGAATCACTGTCGGCAACCAGGCGTTCTTTGGTTCGCAGAACAGGAAGTTTGCCGTACGGCATTTTCCGCGGATCCAGCGTGTCTTCGCGCTTCCAGGGCTGACCAGATAAGGCAAGCAAATACGCTGCTTTGACGCAGAATGCGCTGTTGCTGAAATTGCCGAATCCGCTGGGATAGGTCAAAAGAGTAAGCATTAGAGGGTCCTTCTTAGGTATAATCAGACCCGTTAGATAGGCATGGCTAATGACAGGTATTGTCATTAGCGTTATGTACGATCACATTATGTCCAGAACCGCCCGCTTATTTCAACTTATGCAATGTCTGCGCGCAGCCACGCCGCCGGTAACGGCAGAGGTATTGGCGCAAGAGTTGGATGTTTCGGCGCGAACCGTTCATCGCGATATTGATTCGTTGCGGGGCTTGGGCGCGGTGATTGATGGTGCCGCCGGGTTTGGCTTTACCCTGATCGAGGATGCGACGCTGCCGCCATTGGGGTTTCGTGATGATGAGCTTGAGGCGTTGGTGCTGGGGTTGCGAGAGGTTGAACAGATTGGCGATCCAGATCTGGCCAAGGCGGCGGGTGCTGCATTGCGTAAATTGCAGGGACGGTTGCCGCCCAGCCAGTCGCACCGGTTGAAACACGCGGTTTTGTCGGCAAAGCGGTTCAATCGACCAGCTGTTCCAGTTATCTCTGTGGCGGGTTTGCGCAAGGCAGCCTGGGACGAGATGTGTGTTGATATCGCCTATACAGATGTGAACGGCACCGAAACGCAGCGCCGGGTCGATCCGCTGACGATTACATATATGGATAGATCCACCATGCTGATTGCCCGGTGTCATCTGCGTCAGGGATTTCGAGTCTTCCGGTTGGACCGCATGCGCGAAATGACGGAAACCGACCAGAGTTTCCGGCCCCGGCGTGTACCAATGTTGCGTCAGGCACTGGCAGAGATTCGGGCTGAAAATGAAAAGATGGCGGAAAACCGAGACTCAGAAGACTGAACTCTTTTGCCTAAATGCCAAACATAGTAGACTGAGTGCGAGCAGATAGTCAGGGCAACAACAATGTGTGTTTGGAAAAGCGCCACGTGTTTTGGTGCAATACTTGCAACGACTTTGTCGGCAGAGGCGACTGAGACGTCGATTCGGCCTGAATTAAGGCCCGATATGCGCGTGCATATGCCTGAACCCGTTTCTGAGGCAGACAAAACCCAATCGTTTCAGGTTTGGATCAAGGGATTCAAACAACGGACATTGCAAGTCGGGATCAGTCAGCAGACGCTGGATCAGGCCTTTCAGGGTGTGCGCTATGATCCGAATGTGATCGAACGCGACCGGAATCAGTCGGAATTTACCAAGACGATCTGGGATTATCTGGACAGTGCTGCGTCAGATTTGAGAGTCAGCAATGGCAAGGTCGCGCTGGGTAAACATCAAAGTAAACTGGATGCGATCGAAGAAGAATATGGTGTCGATAAAGACGTTATCGTGGCGATCTGGGGGCTTGAGAGCGCTTATGGGACGTTCCGTGGTAGCAACAAGATTGTGCAGTCTCTGGCGACCCTGGCCTATGATGGACGACGCGGAAAATTCTTTCAGACACAGCTGGTTGCAGCTCTTCGGATTTTGCAGGATGGCGATACTATCCCGGACGAAATGACCGGTAGCTGGGCCGGGGCGATGGGGCACACGCAGTTTATTCCGACCTCGTATCTGGCCCATGCCGTTGATTTCAATGGTGATGGCAGGCGGGATATCTGGTCGGATGATCCGTCTGATGCTCTTGCCTCTACAGCGGCGTATTTGGCGCGGCATGGATGGGTGACAGGGCAACCTTGGGGGGTCGAGGTGACGCTACCCGAAGGGTTCGATTATACTTTGGCCAACCGTAGTATCACCAAAACTCCAGAGGACTGGGCGGTTTTGGGGGTTGTTGATGTCGATGGAACGGCAGTGCCGAACCATGGGGACGGATCGATTTTATTGCCAGCCGGATCGCAGGGCGCGGCGTTCATGATTTTTAAGAACTTTGAAGTGATCGAGCATTACAACACGGCGGATGCCTATGTAATCGGCGTCGGGCATCTAAGTGATCGGATTTCAGGAGGCAAACCGATCAAGACCAACTGGCCGCGGGGCGACCGGGCGCTGACACTTGATGAACGTTTGGAATTGCAGAAATTGCTGACTGCCGTGGGTTTCAGCACGCTTGGAATTGACGGCAAGATTGGACCCAGAACCATTGCGGCAGTGCGCGGGTATCAGGTGTACAACAAGTTGGTGCCTGACGGATATCCGTCATTGGTCTTGCTAAAAAGGCTGCGGAAACTTTGAAAGTTCCACAGCCTTTTTTTGCTTTAGCTTGGGCTCATTCCGCGAAGGCGTTCTGAACGGCGGCGCAGAAGTTCGACCACTGTCAGCAGGCAGATGGAAACGATAACAAGGATCGTCGCAACCGCTAGAATGGTCGGACTGATCTGTTCGCGCAGGCCAGTGAACATTTGCCATGGCAAGGTTTTCTGACCAGCCGAGCCGACGAACAACACCACCACAACCTCGTCAAACGAGGTAATAAAGGCGAACAATCCACCGGAAATCACACCCGGTAGGATAAGCGGCATTTGCACGCGGAAAAACGTTGTCACCGGGTTGGCGCCCATGTTCGCAGCTGCCCGAACCAGTGAGTTATCAAATCCGACCAAAGTGGCAGTCACCGTGATAATCACAAACGGAATGCCAAGGGCCGCGTGGGCCAGAACGACGCCGAAATAAGTGCCCTGCAACCCGACCCGCGAGTAAAAGAAGTACATGCCAGCGGCAGAGATAATCAGCGGTACAATCATCGGTGAAATCAGAACTGCCATGATTGCCCGACGAAACGGCATATGTTGTTGCGACAGGCCAATCGCAGCCAACGTGCCAAAGCTGACCGACAACAGAGTCGCCATCGGCGCAATCATCAACGAATTGCGAAGTGAACTTTGCCAGTCTTCGTTGGTCAGGAAATCGCGATAGTGTTTGAGGGAATATCCAGCAGGGTCAAACCGGAGCATTTCCGGCGTGAAAGTAAAAAAGTCTTCGGCGTTAAACGACAAGGGCAACACGACTAGGATTGGCGTGATCAAAAATCCGAATATGACACCGCATATGACGCGGAATGTGAAATGCCATAGCACCTGGTTCGGTGTCAGATAAGGCGCCAGTCGGGCGCGATAACGGCCTTCGTAGAGCCAATAAGTGAACCAGCCAAAAAACCATCCGAAGGCTGTTCCGATAACCAGGCCAGGTAATTTGGCGAATAGATATCCGGCTACAGCAAACGCAATCAGCAACGCCCAGCGCAATGTCTTTTCTGGGCTAGACACATGCGTCATGCCAAATGCGATCAAACTCATCGAAATTGCGCCTATTACGACGCCGATGAACGAGCTCCCCTGTGACGTGCCAACCAGTAACCCTGCAACGGCGCCTGCAAGGGCGACCACTGGAATGTAAAATGAAACCGGAGTGCGCGAAATTGGTGTAAGTGCAGCCATGTCCCTAGCCCCCCAGTTTTACGTTGTCGATGCCGACGATCTGGTCGTAGGCCCAGTAAAGTAGCAATACCACCAACAGCAATATCGCGCCCAGCGCCGCGCCCAGTCCCCAATTCAAAGAGCTGGATATATGGAACGCGATCCGGTTGGAAATGAAGGTACCAGTGTTACCTCCAACGATTTCCGGCGTGATGTAATAACCAATCGACAGGATAAAGACGAGGATCGACCCCGCGCCGATACCCGGCACTGATTGTGGGAAGTAGACCCTCCAGAACGCTGTCCAGTTCGTGGCTCCCAGCGATTTAGCGGCCCGTAGATAGGTTTCCGGAATGGTTTGCATCACGGAATACATTGGCAAGATCATGAACGGCAGCAAGATATGCGTCATCGCTACGATGGTACCAAACTGGTTGTTGATCATGGTCAGCCTGTCGGCATCACCGACCAGTCCCAACCAGACAAGGGTATCATTTATCACCCCCTGTTGTTGCAGCATCACCTTCCATGCCGAGGTTCGTACCAAAAGCGACGTCCAGAACGGGAGCAGAACCAAAATCATCAACAGGTTCGACGTTCGCATCGGTAGATTGGCCAGTATCCACGCGACAGGATAGCCCAGCATGATGCAGCTGATGGTAATAACCATCGACATGAACATGGTACGTTTGAATAGCAACCAATATATTTGTTCATTCTCAGGGCGTGACTCGATCCCGTCGAGCCCCTTTTTCAAATCGACCGCATTCAGGAAATAGCCACTGGTATATTTCGGCGAATAGATCTTGATGGTTTGCCAGATCGGCAATTCACCCCAGCCTTCGTGCAGCTCGATGAACTTTTCTTTGAATGGCCCATCGGTCTCAAGATCCCATTTTTTAACCTTACGACCGGATTTGCGAAACAACGATGACGCGCCTGTCAATTCATAGTTCAGACGCGAGCCAAGCTTTGTATGGTCTTTTTCTGCAACAGCAACTTTCAAATCATCGGCAAGGGCGGCATAAACAGCCTCGTCCGGAAGTTCGCCTGAATTCGGGTCCCAAGTTGACAGCGCGGCCACGGTTTTGGGCAATGTCTTGCGAACAATGTCGTTTTCAACGGATCGGAACAACATGTCAGCGATCGGTGCCAGAAATGTGATCAGAACAAAGATCAGCAAGGGCGCGACCAAAGCCAAGGCGCGCAGCTTTTGCGTTCTCAGGGCACGTGCCAGGCTGCGTTTCAGCGGTGTACCATCGGCGGCCAGAACCGGCCCGGAATTTGTTGTATCGCTCATTAGGCGCCCTCGACCACTATGATTACACTGTCGGCAGAGCGACGGCGAATGTCTGCAACTTCTTGATATTCAGGATCGTTATAGGCCGTCAAAGCGGCCTCGTAACTGGGAAATTCAATGACCACATGGCGATCATGGGCAGTGCCTTCGACCACTTGGGATTGTCCGCCGCGAACGACGAATTGTCCGCCTAGCCCATTCAGGATCGGCGTGTCCCGCCGGACATATTCCGGGTACGCCTCGGGATCGTTCACAGTGATGTGCGCGATAATGTATCCTTTGGGCATATAGGCCGCTCCTTATCTTTCTGTATTAGGTGAAACGGGCCGGAAAAACCGGCCCGCATCGTTAGGTTTTACTTCGCCAACCAAGCTTGGAATTTCGCGTCGATGTCGTCGCGATAATCCGCCCAAAACTCGTAGTTATACAAGAATGTGTTCTTGGCGTTGTTTGGGTCGGTAGGCATATGGGGTGCCATGTCGATACCCAGTTCAGCGTGCTTGCCAACCAGCGGAGCCGAAGACGCACGGGCCGGGCCATAGCTGATGTACTTGGCCTGATCTGCCAAACGCTGAGTGTCTGTTGCAAACATGATGTAGTCAAGCGCACGTGCTTCGCGCTCGGGGCTCAGACCGGCCGGGATGATCCAACCATCAAGGTCATAAACCTGCGCGTCCCATAGCATGGCAACCGGCTGATTCTGCTCTTCAATCAAGCTGAACAGACGACCGTTGTAGGTGGAGCCCATGATAACTTCTTCATCGGCGAGCAGTTGAGGTGTATCCGCACCGGCAGACCACCAGATCACGCTGTCTTTGATGGTATCCAACTTGGCCAACGCCCGTTCCTGACCTTCGGGTGTTTCCAGCACATCGTAAACGTCAGCTTTGGCAACGCCGTCGCACAGCAACGCCCATTCCATGTTGTTAATTGGGCGCTTTTCCAAGGACCGTTTGCCAGGATAGGTCTCAAGATCAAAAACGGCACAAATGTCAGTTGGAGGCGTATCGCCAACCATGTCTGTGCGATAGCCGAATGTGGTCGAGTACACGATCTGCGGGATAAAGCAGTCGCTGACCAGCAAATCACCAAAATCGTCTGTGGCGGACGTACCATCAGGTGCCGCTGCCAGTTGGGTATCGAAATCGATTTCCAATGCCAGACCTTCGTCGCACAGGCGCATCGCGTCCGCAGCCACAACGTCAACAACATCCCAGGTCACATTTCCCGCTTCGTTCATTGCGCGCAGTTTTGCAACAGCTTCGTTCGAAGAAGCGTCGTTGATGATATCAACACCGGTCATTTCAGAATATGGTGTGTGATAGGCATTTTGCTGTGAGTCCGTATATGCGCCACCCCAGCTTACGATAGTCATTTCATCAGCCATATCAGCCGCATTGGCAAACCCTGTTGCCAACGCCATGGCCGAGCTGACCACTAATGTTGTTGTTAGTTTCATGTATATCTCCCGATAATACGTCCGTTATGCTTGTTTCAGGGTCGCGCTAACGGACAAATTGCGGACCCCTTGTTCATCGGCCTTACAGGCAAGGCCGACATGACAGGCCGTTACGCATCAAGCGCGCGGCAATCTTCAGGCAACCAACCGATTTCGATTTCAGTGCCCGGCTCCAATCGATCCTGATCCGGCGCATTGCGTGTTTTGATAAAGAAATCTTCGTTGCCGGCGACCCGCAGTCGTGTGCGGAAAATGTCGCCCATATAGATGAATTCAAGCACTGTTGCCTTAAGCGTATGTGCGCCTTCCTGCATCCGATCCTTATTGTATTCCACCCGTTCAGGCCGGATCGAAACACGTGTACGTTCGCCCGCTTTGCTGACATTCACCGGTTTGCAGTCGATAAGTTCGCCATCATCAAGTTCAACCAAAGCCCTATCGCCACTGATCTCTTTGACAGTACCCTCAAGCGTATTATTCTCGCCAATAAATTGGGCGACAAAACTGTTTTCCGGTGCTTCATAAAGCTTGTCTGGCGGTGCCAATTGCTGGATGCGCCCATCATCGAACACCGCGACCCGGTCTGACATGGTCAAGGCTTCGGTCTGGTCATGGGTCACATAAACAACGGTAATACCCAGATTGTCGGCAATGCGTTTGATTTCAAACTGCATATGTTCGCGCAATTGTTTGTCCAAAGCACCAAGCGGTTCGTCCATCAGCACAAGTTCGGCTTCGAACACCAAAGCACGCGCCAAAGCGATTCGCTGTTGCTGACCACCCGAAAGCTGTGCCGGACGGCGTCCGCCAAATTCGCCCATCTGCACCATGTCCAGCACAAGTTTGACCCGTTCCTCACGTTCGGATTTGCCAATCTTGCGTACC
This sequence comes from Paracoccaceae bacterium, assembly GCA_003354145.1. GTDB lineage: Bacteria > Pseudomonadota > Alphaproteobacteria > Rhodobacterales > Rhodobacteraceae > NORP181. Next base: position 20 of record PIVL01000011.1, on the reverse strand, counting down.
TCAAGAGGAAACGCCAGATT
>PIVL01000268.1 GCA_003354145.1 Paracoccaceae bacterium | reverse complement strand
TTTTGTCACGAAGCGTCGAAACCTGCCACTGGCGGTCTGATCATGGACGAAGTCCAGCGACCAGCGGGTATTGAGTGCCAAACAGACTGGCCAAATTTTACCCCGCCCCAATGGCAGGTTTCTTAAGCCGCCGTTGACACAATGCTTTAACTTATGGATTACCCCCGCGCCCTTTCGATTATTCCGTCAATATTGCACCCGGTCGGCAACGTGCCATAGGCACCGGACCGCACTTCGCCAAGGCGCGCGGCACAAAATGCATCGCCGATGGCGGGTGGGGCATGTTGAACCAGCAAGGCTGCTTGCCAGACAAGAGCCATCTGTTCGGTCAGCCGTCGGGCGCGCAATTCCATATCCCTGGGATCGACCAACGCAGTTTTCAGCGATTCCAATGCCTTGTCCAGAAGGGCATTTCCACCGCGGGCTTTTGCGACCTCAGCCAAAAACACCACGTGGGTTTGCGGGTCTTTGCCAAGGGCACGCAGTACGTCCAGACAGATCACGTTGCCCGACCCCTCCCAGATCGAATTCACCGGGGATTCGCGGAACAGGCGTGGCATGATGCTTTCCTCGACATAGCCCGGGCCCCCGTGGCATTCCATCGCTTCAAAGCAGTGGTTGGGCGCGCGTTTGCAGATCCAGTATTTGCCGATTGCCGTGCCAATCCGGGCCAGTGCGGCGGCCTGGCCGTCACCGGCCCGACCTTCGTCTATGGCACGACCCAGTCGCAGGCTTAAGGCCGTTGCCGCCTCGGCTTCTATCGCCAAATCCGCCAGCACATTGCGCATCAACGGCTGATCGATCAGCTTTTTCTGGAACGCCGAGCGATGTGTGGTGTGATGCAGCGCCTGAACCAGCCCCTGCCGCATCAAGGCAGCCGACCCAAAGGCACAGTAAAACCGGGTGCCCTGCACCATGTCGATGATGGTTCTGACACCGCGCCCTTCAGGGCCAACCAACATGCCCCAGGTGTTCAAAAGCTCCATCTCGCAGGAGGCATTGGATTTGTTGCCCAGCTTGTCCTTAAGTCGCTGCAAAAACAGCCCGTTGCGCTGTCCGCCCGGGGTAAAGCGCGGAACAAGAAAACACGACAGCCCGGCGTCCGAGTAGGCCAGTGTAAGAAAACCATCCGACATCGGAGCCGAGCAAAAGTACTTGTGTCCGGTCAGCCGCCAGCCGTCCCCGTCACGCATCGCCGTGGTGGAGTTCGTTCGCACGTCCGAGCCGCCCTGCTTTTCAGTCATGAACATGCCGACCTGCGCACCGGTCTTTTCCGCCAACGGAATGTCGCGCCGGTCGTATTGTTCGGACAGCAGTTTCGGCAGCCACTCATCTGCCACTGCCGGGGTGGATTTGAGGGCGGGAATGGCGGCATAGGTCATTGCCATGGGGCAGACAACGCCGCCCTCGGCCTGATTAAACATGTAGTTCAGCGCCGCATGCGCCACATGCGCGCCGGGTTTTGCATTGCACCAGGCAAAATTCGGCAATCCGTTGGACACCGCCAGATCATGCAATGCATGATAGGCCGGATGAAAGCTGACTTGATTGACCCGCATGCCATAACGGTCAAAGGGTTTCAGCTCTGGACCAAAATGGTTGGCTTGCTCGGCAAGGTCAAAAACCTCCTCGCGCCCAGCCTGTTGGCCAAATTGCGCCAGATGCTTGTCAGCCCAGCCGCCGCCCTCACGTACCACACCTTCGCGCAGCGCAATATCCGACGCCCAAAGGTCCTGATCGCCCAGATGGGGCGGCATGTTGATGACCTCATGGGTCGGCAGGCTGGCAATTGGATCACGGGGACTCATCGGTCACCTCCATTATTTGATTTATGCGAAACCGCGTTCAGGCAAAATGAGACGATGGCCTGAACCTCGGCGTCCCTGTCTGCAGAATTTCCCTGTTCTGTGGGGGCAAGCGGGCCAACCAGTGCCTCGACCGCGCTTTTGAACTCGGCTAGCACGCGGTCACCACCTGTGTTGAAATTGCGCCCTTCGTGCCGGATTACCGGTTTGGCGATTGCTCCGCGATAGTCTTCAAGTGTTTCCAGCGTCGCCGCTTCGTCAACATGCACCAGATGCGAAAAGCCTTCCACATCGGCGACAAGTATGGTCGTCAATTTTCGCTGGGCAGGCCCATCGGGCATCGGGGCAGTTCCTTTTCAGGCGAAGCTAGGAAGAATCTTACTCTGTTCTCTTGAACGCGTCCAACGGTTGCTGCGATTCGGCTTTTAGCAAATCCAACCATGTCGCTCGTGTCAGTCAACGACAGGTTTGTTGCTGCGCACCTAAGACATTCGAACGAGGCGCAGCGAACGGCTCGTTCCCGCCCTGCAAACTATTCAGACTTCATCTTGACTGACCAACGCTAGATTCTATCCATCCAGTATGCTCAAACGCGAAGGCACCCAGAGTACAGTGCAGCCCGTCATGTTGTACTTTCAGCGGGTTTGCGACACTTCGGCGTTTGATGTTAACGAAACCGCGTTTCACCAACAACAAACTGTTTTGATGTTACTGCGTGAGCGACAAGGCTAACGGATGTCCTGTCCCGTATTGCTGACCACAAAGTCAACAAGATCGACGAACTGATGCCGCGGAATTACAATTCAGCCCACTGAAACCGGCGCTTACTTTCAGACGACGGCCCAGACACTTACTCTGGTCACACGTTATTGAACTCACGAGTTTCCGCGCCATTTCCCCTTAAAGACAAGATCCTTAAGAGGCATGCGCTTGTTCCAGCCTTTCACTTCCAATTCTGGCCGCGAATAGAGTTGATCAACATAGCCAAGGCAAAGATAGGCGACGATTTCAATCTGGCTTGGAATTTCGAGAATACCTTTCAGATCAGCGTCTCGGAAAATACTGACCCACCCCATTCCAATTCCCTCCGCACGGGCGGCAAGCCAGAGGTTTTGTACAGCGCAAACCGTGCTGTAGAGGTCCATATTGGAATTGTGAGTGCGTCCAAGAACAACGTCACCGTTTCTTGCCCTATCACAAGTCACGCAGATGTTGAGCGGAGCCTTGCGGATGCCTTCAAGCTTCAGTGACTTGTATTTCGACTGTCGGTTCTTAGGGAACATGCTGACTGCTTCGTCATTGGCACTGGAAAAAGCCTGCCACACTCGCTCCCGGTCCGCTTGCTCACGGATTGTGATGAAATTCCAGGGCTGCATGAACCCCACTGACGGCGCGTGGTGCGCCGCCTCCAGCAATCGCTCGACAACGTCATCCGGAATCGGGTCTGGCAGGAATTGGTCGCGAACATCGCGCCGCGTGTGGATGGCTTTGTAAACCGCGTCTCGCTCTTGTTTCGAAAAAGGCTCCGCAGGAGCCAGCATGGATTTGTTCTGCATTGCTTGATCCCCAACAATACTCGAATGCGTCCGCGCCACTGTCCGTGTGGAGCAAAGCTATGACGTCTGGCCGGTCTTCTGACTGAGGTTCATTTGATCTGCGCACCTTCCCGGATTGCTCCAGTGGCGTTTCACGCAGACCATCACCTTTTACAGCGTTGGGCACGTTCCGGATTTTCACCGGATTCCCGATTCTCCCACACAGGTGGGCACCAGACGGCGGCATAAGTTCACGGGCCAGCTTCAAAGGCAAGCCTGAATTAGTTTACAAAACCTAAAGACCATAGCTATCCGCACCCGCGATAGGTGGTAGCCGGGGGGCACCGGACGTGTGTGGGTTCTGATGGATTGGACAACTCCCATGTTGATCATGATCAAGACCAGATCGGTCTCGCAAGTATGTCGTTTTCGAACTAAGCGCGAATGACAAATCCGCGTGCAACATGGTTTCGTACAAAATAAATCATCGCCAAGCCCGGCAAGAGTGAGAGCGTCGTCATCGCCATCACTAGACCTATATCGGTATTGAACCCAAATAAGCCGTTGATCGCTGTCGAAATCGGTTTGCCGCCCGTGACAGTAAGAATACGGGCGAACACGACTTCGACCCATGAAAATACGAAACAGAAAAACGCGGCCACACCAATGCCGGGTGCGATGATTGGGGTTAAGTAGCGCAGCACAAAATTAGGTGTAGAGTGGCCATCAATTAACGCAGTTTCGTCGAATTCGCGGGGTACAGCAGAGATAAAACTCTCAAGAATCCATATCGCGATGGGAACGTTGAAAATGCAATGCACCAGAGCGATCCCTATAGGCGAATTTATGAGATTTACTTTCGCAAAAAGTAAGAAAACAGGAAGTGACAGCACGACCGGTGGTGTAACACGAAAGGCAATCAACACGAAAAATATCAAATCACGACTGCGAAATTCGGATCGCGAGAAAGTATAAGCAGCCGGAAGAGCGACAGCCAAAGTCAACGCCACATTTAGCAACACATAAACCACAGAATTGATCAAAGAAGCGCTGAGTGCGGAAGAATGGAAAATGTTTTTATAGTTGACCAGGCTGATGCTGCCGCGCGCCACTCCAGTGTGTTCAAGCGTGGCAGTGAAACTCAGCTGCACCACCTGTACAAATGGCAGTAGTATGAACACCGCCAGTGCGCAGAACCCAACCAGCTTGAAAATAGTAAGAGGCTTCATTGCCAAAACTCGGTTTCGGCGTTGCGTTGTCGTTTGTTAACTCGAACAAAGACGAAAACAACACACAGTATGATAGCGAAATAGATGATTGAACGTGCCGCAGCTGGTCCATAGTCAAAGCCCGCAATTTGCTCGCCAAGATCCAGCGACAGGAATGCGGTTGCGTTCTTTGGGCCTCCGGCATTGATTCCGAAGGCTTCTGTGTAGATCATGAAACTGTCCATAAAGCGCAAAAGCAATGCCATGGTCAGAACGCCTGCTATTTTGGGAAGTTCGATGTATCGAAATACTTGCCAGCGCGAGGCCTGATCGATTGCGGCAGCCTGATAAAATCCCGGCGCAATACCTGACAAACCGGCAAACGAAAGGATCGCCACCAGCCCGACCCAGTGCCATGTGTCCAAGACAACAATCAGGATCCATGTATGCAAGGCGGTGAACTTATAGTCGAACGGCAGGCCCAAGAGCTCGGCTACGCGTCCAATTATTCCGTTATCGGGGTTGATAAGGCTCAGCCAAATCGCAGGGATCATATTCCACGGCACAACAAGAGGCAGTGCCAGCAGTACCAGTGTCACCGATTTCAATGGCCCGATTTTTGGAATTGCCAGCGCAATCAATATTCCAAGCGGAAACTGTATCCACATAGTGATCAAAGAAAATGCAAAACTGCGCCCCAGACTCTCGTAAAAACGTAACGACGTTAGGATTTCGACATACCATTCGCCACCAACCCAAAACTTGGATTCCAGCGTGAAAATGTCATAGAACGAGTGATGAAAAACTATAGATAACGGAACAACGCCAACAAAGATCATAATTGTAAGGGCAGGCATGAGGCCAAACCAAATACGCCAGTTGGTGCTGCGCATGAGTGTTCCCTTTATTCAGAGGTGCGGCGATATCCAGCAGCCTCCAGTACACCACCGTGTGTTCACAAGCTGCCAAAGGTTCGCGGTCCGATCAAGCTAGGCTTGGCCCGTTCGCGTTTAGCCATCTATTCGGTTTGAACGGATGTGCTCCATTCCTGACATTTCAAAGTCAGTTCGTTTGACAAGGGTCTGTCAGTGAAAATCGTAGAAATGTCCTTTAGAGACGCAATTCTCACTGGCGCATTGCGTTGAAATTTTGAGTGATCGGCAACTAGAAACGTTCTGCGTGACTGGCGAATAATCGCCTTGCTGACGCTGACCTCTTGAACGTCGAAATCAAGTAAATCGCCGTCCTCGTCCAGAGCAGAGCAGCCGATTACGGCAATGTCCACCTTGAATTGCTCTATTGTTTCAATCGCAATGCTCCCGATTATGCCGCCGTCGGACCGCCGCAAGGTGCCTCCGGCTATGATGATCTGGCAATCGGAATTGCTTGCCAGAATGTTGGCTACGTTCAGGTTGTTCGTGACGACCATTATATCTTGATGATACAGTAGAGCACTCGCCAATGCTTCGGTGCTGGTGCCGATGTTCAAAAACAACGAGGCCCCGTTGGGAATCGCCAGAGCACATCTACTTGCAATGTCATCCTTGGCCTTATCATGCAGGCCTCGCCGGTCCTCATAGCCTATGTTGGCCACACTTGACGGATATACCGCGCCGCCGTGCACACGTTCCAATCGACCTTGGTCCGCAAGGTCACCCAAATCGCGTCGGATCGTTTGAACCGTCACCCCAAATCGCGCGGCCAGTCCATCGACGGTTACCTTCCCTTCAGCCCGGGCAATCTCAAGTATGTCGCGTTCTCTGAAATTTTGAACCACGTCAGCCTCCTGTTGCGAAGTTCGATTATGTTCGACTAATTGCCGTTCGGCAAGGCGCAAATATTATTTCGCTTACGGTGGAGATTTCGAACTATAGAGAGGCCAAGTGAGTCGGGGATCACCGAAAACTGCACAGAAACGCGTATTTACGAAACAATATTTACTGCCGAATCCTGGCGTGGCTATTTGACGGTTTCCATAAGAGGCTGAATGTAAATGATTTTTTATTAAACGAACTAAAACGAATTTAAATATTGACCGATACCGTTCGCTTACGGCATGCTATGACCCAGAGCAGCAGATGGTGGGGGGCCGTTTTGTCGTCAGAAGGGCAAAATCAGGTAGTCGACATTTTCGTCATAGGCGGTGGCATCAACGGCTGCGGTATTGCCCGTGATGCAGCGGGCCGGGGTCTTACCGTGACTTTGGCGGAAATGAACGACCTTGCGTCCGCGACGTC
>PIVL01000570.1 GCA_003354145.1 Paracoccaceae bacterium | reverse complement strand
CGGACGAAATGCAGAAAATCGCACTACGTCATAAACCCCACGCGGTCTGTATCGTGCCAGAAAAACGCGAAGAACGCACCACCGAAGGCGGGTTGGAAGTAGCCCGCGAAGAGAACAAACTGGCGCATTTCATCGCCCCTTTGCGGGAAATTGGGTGTCGTGTGTCGATCTTTATCGCAGCCGACCAGCGTCAAATCGAGGCCGCACATCGGATCGGGGCTGAAGTCGTCGAGCTACACACAGGTGCCTATTGCGATGCTCATGCCGAAGGGCGGTTTGAAGATCGTGACCGCGAATTTGCCAGCCTGCGCGAGATGTCGACTTTTGCCGATTCTCTTGGCTTAGAGGTCCATGCCGGGCATGGCCTGACATATGATTGCGTCAAACCGATTGCCGCTTTGCCCGAAGTGCGCGAATTGAATATCGGTCATTTTCTGATCGGTGAGGCGATATTTCTGGGTCTGCACCCGGCGATTGCGCAGATGCGCAATCTGATGGACGAGGCGCGGGCATGATTGATTTCACTACTCTGCTGACTGTAGGGCTCGCGTTTTGGGTCATAGCTGCATCACCCGGCCCTGCCAATATCTCAAATGCCGCAATAGCCATGCGCTATGGTCGCCGCGCCAGCCTGATCTATGGCTTAGGATTGTCTGCGGCTTTGTGCGTTTGGGGCCTGTTGGCCGCCACGGGCTTAGGCGCGGTATTGCAGACATCCGTTACGGTTCTGTTCGTGCTGAAACTGTTTGGTGGCGCATATTTGTTGTGGTTGGCCTGGCAGTCTAGCAGATCGGCCGCGCAGGCTGATATCGATGCTGTGCAAGAGATCGCCGAGGGGCGCTGGTTCTGGCGTGGCGTTATCCTGAATCTGAGCAATCCAAAATCAGTGATTGCGTGGATGGCGGCCCTGACCATGGGGCTGGACCCAAGCGCCACAATCGGTTCGGTTGTGCTTATAACGCTGGTTTGCATTGCTGTCGCGTTTCTTAACAATGCCAGCTATTCACTGTTCTTCTCGCTTGGCGGTATTATGGCCATCTACCGGCGTATCCGACGTTGGGTAGATGGTGTCGCCGCTGGCCTGTTTGCTTTGGCGGGGTTAGGTCTGATCCGTTCGGCATTTTCACGATGATCCTTGGTATCGGAACAGATCTCGCTAATATCGAGCGTATTCAGGGTACGCTTGACCGCTTTGGCGATCGGTTCCGCAATCGGGTGTTCACAGATATAGAACAGCGCAAGGCTGAGCGACGCCGTGACACGGCCGGTACCTATGCCAAACGCTGGGCTGCGAAAGAGGCCTGTTCCAAGGCGCTGGGCACTGGCCTGCGCATGGGCATTTCGTGGAAGGATATGGCCGTCAGTAATCTGCGCAGCGGACAGCCGGTGATGCAGGTTACAGGCTGGGCCGCAGAACGTTTGCAAAAGATGACGCCTCCGGGGCATGAGGCGATCATTCACGTAACTTTGACCGACGATCATCCTTGGGCACAGGCCTTTGTCGTGATAGAGGCGACCCCTACAAACCGAGCAAATGAGCCTCTGGTTGCTGACGCCACCAACGCAACCTTGACTTAGGCGCATCTGCCCCTCATTTAGCGCCAACTCAATATACATCGGAGAGCCGCATGGCCACCAAAGACAAATCCGAAAATGCGCCAGGTAATGCTGTCGTTGAGA
>PIVL01000267.1 GCA_003354145.1 Paracoccaceae bacterium | reverse complement strand
TCGTGGATAGTGTGCAGGTTTTCCCCCATGGCAAGGGGCATCCCTGTGGCTTTGGCTATTTCGCCGATACCTTTGTAATCGTCGGGTATTGTCGGTTCTTCGAACCACAGCAAATCATATGGCTTAAACGCGTTGGCGGCCTTAATCGCCTGCTCGACGCTCATCGAGTAATTTGCATCGACCATGAATTTGATATCTGAACCAATCAGATCACGCACTGCTTTGATCCGTGCAACATCATCCGCTAGTTCGGGCTGGCCGATTTTGATTTTTATCGCATTAAAACCGGCATCTAGGTAGCCACGGATTGAGTCCAATAACTTAGGCAATGGAAAGTTTAAATCTATCCCGCCAGCATACGCCTTACACTTGTTTGACGTACCTCCAGCCATTTTCCACAAGGGTAGACCAGCAGCTTTACCACGAAGGTCCCACAGGGCGATGTCCACAGCAGAGATGGCGAAAGAGGCGATGCCCCCACGCGCCACGTAATGTACATGCCATTGCATCGCTTCATAAAGAGCCTCGACATCGGTTGCGTCCTTGCCCAGCAGGAAAGGTTTGAGATCATGCTCAATCATCGCAACGATCGAGCGCCCGCCTTTGCCCCCGGTATAGGTATAGCCCGTACCTTCGGTGCCATCCGTCAGGCGTATAGTGGTCGTGACCAACTCAAAATGGGTGTGATCACCGTGTTTTGCATCGCTCAGCACTTCGGCCAACGGCACGTCGAAAATTCTGACATCAACAGATGCTATTTGTGTCATGATTTCTCAGCTCATTTTCTGATGAGAGGACGATACGCGCGTTTGGAACAGGATCACAAGAAACAAGACCGATCACCGAATACCCGCCAGCATTGATCAGGCGGACAATCGCGGGCAGGAAACTGCGATCGTCGTCGACACAATGATTGCCCGAGTTGGTCTGCATCACACTGAATCCCATGCAGCCAGTGCACGGTGTGCAACATCAAACGTTCCGCCGATATTGTACCGAAGGGAGGGTTGACAGAATGAATTTGGCGCTCAACTCTTGACGCGAAAGTGGCTCTTGATTGGTTCGGGACAGGCTGAATTGACAGCTCCCGCGTAACCCAATTTCACAGAACTTTGGCCGATCACCAGACCTGTCGTCCGAAGATCACAAAAAAGGAGAATCGAAATGCCCAGACGACTCGTCACTATTTTGGGCTGGATTCTCGGGGTGTTTGGGATCGCTTTGGTCCTGTTCTGGATGATTCTGTCGTCGCCGCTTTTCAGCGACTTTCGCCGTTCTCTGGTCGAAACGGCGTTGTCCGATGCAATCGGCCAGCCCTTTATTGTCAGGGACGATGTTCGTGTCCGTGTTCGTTTGTCGCAAATCGCGCGTGTGTTTGTCACTGGGGTTGAAATTCCAAGCGAGAATATTGGTGGTACAAATCTGGCTGAATTGAAACATCTCGAATTGGATGTGGACTTTGTTTCGCTGCTGCGGGGTAGGCTGTTTCTCGACAACCTGAGTATCGAGGGCCTTTTGGTCAACATGACCCGGCAGCAGGATGGGACGACCAGCTGGACGCCAGAGGACACTCAGATTGCAACGTCAAAACCAACACTTGATGCCGCGAATGAAGGCGTACAAATTGGAAACAAAGACGATGGCATTCTGTTTTTTCTGAGTGACAAAACAGCTTCGTTTACAGATATCAGTCTGAAAATCGACAATCAGGATTCCGGGTTCCTGTTTGATTTCAATCTTTCCAGCTTGTTGTTAGAGCAGCTCGAAAACGGGCAGCTGGCTTCATTGACCAGCAAAGGAACGGTCAACAACGAAGCCTTCCTGATTGATGGAAAATTTCCTCGTGGCAAGCCATTTACCACCAAAGCGACTTTTGGAGAGCTGCGTCTGGACTTTAACGGACGACCTTTAACCTCTGAAGAGGGTGCAGGGTTCGCGGGGACACTAACGCTGGACACTGGTGAGATTGGCGAGGCTCTTGATATTCTCAGGTTAGATCGTGTGCTCGAGGGGAATGGGCATTTGTCTGCAGATATCTTTAGTCAGAAGGGTGTGCTCAAAATTGAGGACCTGAAAACAAACATCGCGTTTGCGGATGGCTCATCGTTCGATGCAAATGGAAAACTCGGAAATCTCCTGAATACGACGGGGTTTGATTTGACAGTGGATGTACGTTTATACCCCGAAAACCAGCCTCCGGTACGGGCTGTGGACTTCAAGAGCCTGGAGCTTACAGGTATAACGGCGCATATAGTCAGCGAAGGGTCCGCGTTGATTTTTGAAGACCTGAATTTTCTGACGAATTCCTTTGATCCGGCGCTTAAGCAGGTCGGTCCGGTGAGGATCGGAAAAATCCAGCGTACGCCGGAAGGATTGCTGAGCTTGCTCGACATCTACCTCCAGATGGGGCCGTCTGACGCCCCTTATGTTGTGGCAAATGGGAAAATGACAAATGTTTTGCAACTCAAAGGACTGGATTTCGCAGGAAAGCTCACGGCTCCGGCATCTCTGGTGCTGCGCGATCTGCCAAACGACAAAATCGAAGCATTCGGGAGCCTGAATGCTGAATTTGCTGTTACAGACGCCTCTGGCAATCTCAGCCTGACTAATCTTGAGGCTTATACCGAGGGTACCGATTTATGGTCATTGCAAGCCAGCAGCGCAGTACCAAATGTGACAACTCTGGAGAATCTGACATTCAGTCTGGATCTGGATATTGCGGATGGAGCTGCCTTTCTTGCCGCGCTTGACCTTGAACCTGTCGATGTCGGGGCCGTTGAATTTACCGCTTCGGCTACGGGTCACAAAGAGAAATTCGCAACAACTGCCTCTATTGCAGTCAAAGAATCGCGGTTGAGTGTCGATCTGGATACGAAAGTGACAGACGGCAATTCGGTGATCCGTGGGATGATCAATTCCAGGCTACTAAGGATTAATGATTTACAGAAAGGCGTGGACGCAGTTCTTGAATTGGCAACATTGTCCAGCAAGGCAGATCAGCCAGGCAATGCCGCATCTGATGGTTCAACCGTTAGCAGCGACTGGAAGATCGAAGAGCCTCTGGTATTGGGCACTGCTGATGCAGACGATGCGAAATCTGGTGTAGCTGCGGACGATAAACCCGAAGAGCCTCTGGTATTGAGCACTGGTGATGCAGACGATACGAAGTCAGATATAGTTGCGGATGATAAACCCGAAGAACCACTGGTTCTGGGGGCGGTAGAAAGCAAAGCAACGGACCTGGTTGACCCAGTCGAGATGCTGGTGAATCTCGATCTGGAAATTGGTATCGAAATTGACGAAATTTCCGGGCCGCGCGGTAGGACGAAGGTTTCCAGCGAACTGGAAGTCAAAGAGGCCAAGGCCCGGTTCGGACCGCTTGAGTTCTCGTATGGTGGCGGATACTTCAGCCTGCGTGCAGCAATGGATCTGCTCAAAACCCCGGACCTGCTAACGGTATCTGGTGCCACAAGTGGTTGGGATCTTGGGGAAATACTTAAAACTGCCCGACTTGACATTGACGCGAATGGCAAGCTGCGCGGCCGGTTTAACCTTACTGGAAACCGCAAATCAGCCAAGGCCTTTGTTAACTCGATTTTTGGGTCTGCCACAGTTTCCATGTCAAACGGGGCCATTGCCACCAGTTTGCTGGAGCTTGCGGGGTTGGGCGTTTTCCCGTGGTTGTTCTCGGCGGAACTCAAACAGGGCTATACCAATATCGTTTGCGCGGTTGCGCCCCTTAACATCCAGGCGGGCAGGGTTTCATCGAATTCGATCGTGGTGGAAACTAATCGAGTGCAAATGGTCATCTCAGGTAGTTTGGACTGGAAAAAGGACAGTATTTCAATGCGAGCGGAACCCAGACCGGTTGGTCGGCCACTGGCCCGAAGTGCCTGGCCGTTCAGTGTTACGGGTGCCTTGTCAAAGCCAAATTTCAAAGTGCATGCAGGTGGGTCACGGAGTAAACGAGCCGATGGTGCTAGCAAATCGCCGACTGAACGAAAACCCTGCGTTCCAGATATTCACCAGCTCAAGTAGCATGTTTCGCGGTTAGCTTGATTCCGATCACAACTAGAAATGGCCTAGTCTGATTGCTCGGTCTGACATGTTTTGACCGCCTTGACCGCATTCGAAGTCCCTTTGAGATTCACTTCGATTTTTCTGCCAAGTTCACCGATAATGGTCATGTCGTTGTTCCGAGAAAATTCTACTACGACGTTGGGGTTGTCAAAGAAGACATAGCCACCAAAGCGACCGTCCTTGGCAACGCCAACCACGTCACCGACAAAACGTATTTTAGGAAATTCGAGTTTAACCGTCCCGATGGCCTCGTCTTCGATGTCTATCCAATCGGGGTTGTAGGCCGCAAAGAAACCACCGTTGCGGTTGGGTACGGTCCCAAACTGTACAAGGGTTCCATCGTCAAATTTCTTTTCCATCAGGCAACCGTTACCGCTAGCCGGGTCAATGAGGATCGCCCAATCGCCGGATGAGCCCCATGCCACAAGATCTTCTGAGTTTGCGGCGGTTCCTGTAGCGATGGCAAAGGTGGCAATGATCGCCAAATGTCTGATCATCAGATTATCCTTTGTCGGTTGTGTATGCAGAAACAAATACCGCAAATTCCTGCCCGTGTCAGTCGCTTTGGGCGGGCAACATTGAACCCGCACCCAATGCTTTTTGTAGACGAACCCGCAGTCCATCGGTGACCGTTGGTAAAACTGTTCCAGAGAGCTGACAAAATCTTGCGGTGCACTTGTTCACAAACGGGCTGGCCACCCCGCAGATCCCACTGGCAGACCATGCCAGCTTAGGAATAGGCAAAGACCGTGGCGAAACGGTATATCAGTCCCGCACCCTGTTTCCATCGGCGTCAAAGTAAAAGCTGTGTGCATCGTCGAAATCAAGTTGAACCGATGCGTCCGTGGCAATGTCATGCTGGCCAAACAGGCGAACGATGATTGGCAGCCCATCTTTGGTTTCAACCATCACGTTGGTATCACCGCCAAGCTTTTCCACATAGGTAACCTGTCCGCTGATCCGTCCTTTTTCTGTTATGCGCAGATGTTCGGGGCGTATGCCAAGTACTTGGCCTTGCGGTGCGCCAACCTGTTCGCCCGGAATAAAGTTCATTGACGGAGCGCCCAGAAACCCGGCAACAAACTGGTTGGCGGGATCGTTATAGAGCTGCATTGGTGTGCCCACCTGTTCCACTTCTCCATCACGCAGGACAACAATCTTGTCGGCCAGGGTCATCGCTTCGGTTTGGTCGTGGGTGACATAGATCATGCTGGCCCCAAGAGTGCGGTGCAGCCGAGCAATTTCAATCCGGGTGGCCATGCGCAGGGCCGCGTCCAAATTTGACAGGGGTTCGTCGAAAAGGAATAGTTTGGGTTCCCGTACAATGGCGCGCCCGATGGCAACCCGTTGACGCTGACCACCTGACAGTTCGGCCGGGCGGCGTTCAAGCAATTCTTTCATCGACAACATGCGGCTGGCTTTATCAATGCGCTCTTCAATCTCGGCTTTTGGTTTTCCGGCCTGTTTCAGCCCCAGCGCCATGTTGCCGCGCACTGTCAGATGCGGATAAAGCGCATAGGACTGGAACACCATGGCAATGCCGCGCTTGGCAGGGGGTACGTTGTTGACCAGTTCACCATCAATCTGAACGTCGCCCGAAGTAGCGTCTTCAAGTCCGGCGATCACCCGCAACAGCGTTGATTTCCCACAGCCGGACGGGCCGACAAAGACTACAAACTCTCCCTGTTCCACGGATAGTGAGATGTCTTTCAACACCTCGACCGCACCAAAGGATTTGCTGATGTTGGTAAGTGTAAGAGCGGTCATATCTGCCCCTTTGTCAGATCAATAGCTTTACCGGAGCGGATGCTTTCGTCCGCAGCAAGGCAAATACGCAGTGATTGCACCGCGTCATTCATGTGCCGGGTCAGGTCGATATCTTCAGCAATGGCGCGCAGGATATAGGCCTGCTCGGCGTCGCACAGTTCCTGATGTCCCGGCTCGTCCGGCAGGTCGATCAACTGATCACCCGTCATTTTGTGCACAAGCAAACCGCCCACTTTCGTGTGCCCATCCACACTGTCAGATTCGGCCTTATCGTCATCAGTGATCGATACCGACCCATTCGGAGAAACGATGTCTTTGACGAAAAACGCGGTTTCAGACATCATCGGACCCCAACCTGCCTCGTACCAGCCGACTGAGCCGTCATCAAACACCACCTGAAACTGGCCGTAATTGTACATTTCAGGCGCAATTTCTTCGGACAGACGCAGACCCATACCGTTTACACGCACCGGCTGCGCGTCGGTGATCTGGCACATCACATCTACATAATGCACACCACAATCGACAATCGGTGACGTGGTTTGCATCAGCGCTTTGTGGGTTTCCCAGGTGGCACCAGTGGATTGTTGGTTCAAGTTCATCCGGAACACGTAAGGGCCGCCCAAAGTGCGCGCTTCCTGGATCAACCGAACCCAGGACGGGTGGTAGCGCAGGATATATCCAACTACCAGTTTGGCTCGGGTTCGTTTGGCCACGGCCACAACGCGCTCTGCGTCTTCGGTTGTCATCGACAGCGGCTTTTCGACAAACACATGCGCGCCGGCATGCATGGCGGTGATGGCAAAATCTGCATGGCTATCGGAATAAGTTGCAACCACCACGAGGTCAGGTTTGGTTTCCACTAATGCCGCATGATAGTCTGAAAATATCGGATATTGCCCCAGATCAGGGTGATCAATTTGACCTGATCGATTCACCAGTCCGACAATTTCAGCGTCCGCGTGATGGTGGTGCGCCAATGCGTGGCTTAG
>PIVL01000266.1 GCA_003354145.1 Paracoccaceae bacterium | reverse complement strand
TCTTCAAGGTCACGCCTGATTTGAGGCAAGTCCCGCGTCATCCTGAGATGCCAGTCTGAAAGTTGCATTCCGTCGTTCGCCATTGGCTGTTTGTACAACACCGTTTTGGGCAATTTCCCCGCCATCATCCGTTTGATGAGCCAGCGACCCTCGCCGTCTCGGAAATACTGGTCTTCTGGCACGCCAAAAGACCATTCAATCACCCTTCGGTCAGCAAACGGATCGCGCAGTTCCAACCCATAAAGCGCAGAAAACCCTTGGCCAAAATCCTGAAAGTCGCCGGCTAATTCCTCAACCAGATCGACATAAGCATCACGGGGATGCGCCAGCGGCTTTTCACCCTCCCACAATCCGCCAGGCCCTGCCGTGACGCGATTTTCAATGTTCATCAAACGGGCATAATCAGGGTCTATTGCACTGGATCGAGGCCAATTAGCACGACTCCCTGCCGCGGTCCGACCGCGGAGCCGCTCTTTCAGGGCCCAAAGCCAATGTGGCATCAACGGGTAAGCGACCTTGCTCAGCCCTCTTCGAACAAATCGTATTGGGCCGGGATTGTCGCGCGACAATTCGCGGACAAGCCGCATGAGTTTACGATTTTGCCACAAGTGGGTGTACACGCCGTCACCATCATAGCTTAGGGTCAAATTTCCAAAATGCCCGCCAAGCATTACCGTGGTACCGTTGTGTTGGGCCCGTCCCAGAATATCGTGAATCCAAACCATATTAAGCGCGTTACGTTGCGGGGCCTCGGTGGCGTGCAACAACGCGTCTTGTTTGTAATAATGGCCAAGGCCCGAAGAATCGACAAAGTTCAGTTCAAGCGCCGGATTTTCCTTTGCGATTTGGGTGACAAAGGGCGTTTCGTCACCGTACCAATGTTTAGGAATCCGACCGTCCCATTCCTGTTCGGGAACCCAGGTGTAAACAGGTAACTTATCCTGCTGCCTGCCCAGCATACTGGCCGCAGTCACCGCAACAGACGAGGAATCCAAACCGCCGCTCATAAAGGCGCTAATGGGCCCCGGACTGCGTAAACGCGGCCTGAGAGCGGTTTCAAACTTGTCGCGGGCCTCGTCGACATAGGCGTCGTCGGTTTTGTGGCGGATGTCTTTGATATGATCTTTTAGGTGATAGTACCGGGAAATTTCAGTTTTCCCGGATGTGACGGTCAGGGTGCTGGCCGGCGGCACACGACTGATGTCTTTAAAGAAACTGCGCGAAGCATCTGTGTAGATTTGGCATAAAGCCAAAGCAATTTTTTCGTCGTCGACTTCGCGGGGGATGTCGGGCAGGGCGTGTATGCCCTTGGGTGCCGAAGCCATTACGATCCGGTCTGGCTGTAAGTGATAATGCATCGGCCGGAACCCAAGCTGATCGCGAACAGCTGTCAGTTTTTGACTGTCTTCATCCCAAAGCACGAGAGCAAACTCGCCAACCCATTTGTTGTAAGCATCTTGCTGCCATTTTTCCCAGCACCGCATGGCAAGGGTGGCGTCAGATAATCCGTGGTAGTCAGACAAGTTCAAAGCGCGTGCAAGGTCTTCGCGATTATCCAAACGCCCGTCAAAAATCATGGCAAAGCGGCCACCTCCACCAAGAACAGGTTGGGGTTGCAAGCGAGCCTCTGGGGTGTTGGTGAAATGGGTATAGGCAAATGCCACAGGCCCCATCTGACGTATGGTTGTCTTTTCAGGTCCATACATATGTAAAGCGTTGGCAACACGCTCAATGTCACGACGCGCAACGTCCTGACCATTACGATTGAAGATAACGCCAAGACCACTCATGCCAAGTCAGGCTCTAAACCGGGCAATTAGCTTGAAATCGCCATCGGCATCCGCACCACTTACAGTGTCGGAACCGACGGTTAGCCAAGCATGCAGATTTGCGTCTTTGTCCAGTTTCAGCGCATTCATCAAAATGCCAATGCACAGCACACTATTAACGTCGCGGCGGCCTAACATCCATTTCATTGCCATTGCCCGAGGCAGGCAGACCGGCGACCAGGGTAAATACCGCGACGCAGTTTCGATAGCCCAAACAACGGTTTGAACCGACGTCGGGTCTGATGTCGGTTGTTCAAGTTCAGAGTGTGTTTCAACATGCATGCCAAGAGTATGGGACCACCATGAATAGGGCAGGGTGGACACCAATATCTGAGCAAAGCTCAGACGAATTGCCGCCTCAAGAAATGCACGTTTTCTGCGACCGGGTTGACGGAAAAATTTGGTGATGGGGGAAACGAGTTGCGTCAATTTTCTTGTCCTGCTGGCTGCGGCGTCGAAACGTCCACAACCCCGGCTTTGACAAGTTCGGTCAGATAATCGCTGACATCATTGGCACAGGCTTCAGGGTCAATGTCGTATTCGGCGACCAGTTTTTGCGTCAGGACAGCGAAGGTCAATGGCTCGGATAACAAATCCCAAATTCGTTTACCAGTTTCAGCCATGCCAAATATTTTGCCTGACTTAACGTGAAGCACTATGGATTCAGAGTCTAAATCAGTTGCCATAAGGCCGACATTGCGCGTGAACACTGAATTATCGTCAAAAAGCTGCACTAGTTTTTTCCTCTGCTTTTCATATGTGCCGCCAGCATATCCAGCCCTTCGGCAAATTTCATCATGTTCTTTGGTCGGCTGAATTGGTAAATTTCAATATGGTCCAGCAACTGGAACACCTGTGAAATCAGTTCCTGTGAATCGCGGATCTGAGTCGCCCATTCGTACCGATAGATGTTTTCAAGAAAAATCCTGAACTTCTCGATGCCAGACAACGGCGTAATCGTTATTTCGCTGTTGGTGCTTTGGCTCAAGATGTAGATCACGCCAAGACCGTATGTGGCTTTGGCTTGGGAATCCGGCATATCGACATAATACTTATCCAGATCTGGCTCTGTCCCGACCCGGGGACCGCGCGGTATCTGTAACGTGTCAGTTGCGTCACGCCACAGTTTCAGACCTTTTTCAACAGGGGTGAATTGTACTTGATCGCCCACAAGTTCGAGCATTGCGACATCGTCACATAGATGTGCAAAACCTCGTTGGGTCAGACCTGCGGCAAGGGTAGATTTTCCCATTCCTGACGGCCCGCAAAACGCTATGGCCAAGCCCCCGTTTGTAACCGCACTGCAATGAAGCGGCAAAAGACAGCGCTGATGGCACAACACACCCCAGGCTGACCCGATCAGGTAAAGATTGATATCGGAATTTGACGTTTGCGTCGTACATCCAATAGAAATCGATTGCCCATTTTGAATTCTAAAAGCAAGATTGTCGGAGACATAGAAGAAGAAATCATTGGATTTGGAAATATCGACCGGTTCACCAAGGGACAGTTCATCAAGGGCACAAAGATGAATTTCCACATCAATGGCAAAGCCGTGCTTTGCTGCGACCGGATCAGCCAATGAAAGTTCAAATTCTGACCGGACATTCAGACCGCCAAATTTGTAGACCCTGAAATTCGTATGGCCCTTAAGTCTATTCTGCACGCGACTGTGCCTGCGAGCGCAGTATCCCATTGGCGTCTAATTCCCGCTTTAGAACTCGAATGATGGCAAGCGAAGGCCCCAGCAGCACATAGACCCAAAGCCATTTTTGGGAAAGCTGAAGTGTGTGAATATCGCGGACATCAGTCATTCGGTTCAAAATGAGCCCAAGTTTGTAGGAAAGGTCTGATCGCAACGCCAGTCTATATCGGAAGGAACTTATAACGCGCGGCAAATCCCCAATTCGTACAGCATCATTTTTAGCTGCAGAAGATGATAGTGCTCGTTTCATGCTGTTCAGCAACTTGGTGTTGGCATCACGGGAAACGTCCTCTTTGAGAAAATTGGGAATTGAGCGCTCATATATATAGTCAACAAGTTTCAGGCTGCTGGCAACCATGACCCAAGTTCCATCCTGCTGGGCTTGTTTTTGAATCTGGCGAAGATCGTCTTCGCTTAACTTGTCTAGCAATCGGTCAATATCGGCCAGCCATTTCAGTCGAAACCAAGCGTGTTTTGATCCATGGGTGCAAAGGTACAGAAATTGATGTTGTGGGGACAATACTGACAGACAAGCACCACCAAGAATAATTTGCGAGGACTGTTTTATCAGCTGGTCAAAAGTCCAGTTAGGTGTTTGCTCTAACAGTCCAAGCTTCCAGTGAAGGTCCAGCTGCGTGCCATCCGCGGGACGGACATAGGTTATGTCATTGGCAAGCGACACCAACGCGCCAGTACACGATGCGGGCTCTTTCTCTGGGGGGTGGAATTGTTGAAACCCCAGCTGCTCGACACACTTGCGAGCAGCGGCAATGTCATCAGCGGCGATCAGGAAATCACAATCAATGGACTGACGCGTATTGGGGTTGGCGTAGAATCTGGTCGCCACGGCTTGTCCTTTCAAAAGCAGGTTTTGTACACCCGCATCGGACATGGCCTGCGAAATTTCAATTGCTGCACGCACATTTGCCATATCGGCAAAGCTGAGCTTGCTCAGCTTTGAATTGAAGTGATCTAACACTTTTTTCGGAATCTGCGAAGGATCGCAGTTCTTCAGCGCAACGGCAACCAGACATTCTACCCGGTGAAACTCGGCCAGTTGGATAAATTTCGGCCAATCCAGATTGTCCGGTATCCGCAGTTCATGCGCGCAATTTTCTTGCGTCAGCCTAGCCAAAACACGTAGTTCGACAGTGCTTTCTGGCTGATTTACTTCTGGTAAAATCTTTTGGGGCAACTTACGAACCAAGACAGGACACCGAAAGGGATAGCACAAGTCAAAGTCGTGTAAAGGCCGGGGTGATCATAATAACCTTTGGTGGTGGTTCCAGCCATTCGCAACCGCAGAAAATCGGGTAAAAGCAGAAAGGGGATAACAGATGATTGGTCAGTTCTGGAGCAGATTTAAGCCCGAACCTGTTCAATTTTCGCCTCCAAAACCCGAGATCCCTTTTTATGCAGTTGGGGACATCCACGGCCGCTTTGATTTACTTGAAAAGCTTTTGGCCAATTTGGATCCGTCACATCCTGTTGTTTTTGTTGGCGACTATATTGATCGAGGAGAAGGTAGCGCCGATGTATTGCGTCGTCTTTTGGAGCTGTCCAATGAGCCCGGCCGAACTGTGCATTGTTTGATGGGAAACCATGAGGACATGCTTTTGGCGTTTTTGGAAAATCCTGAAAAGAGTGGCAGAGCCTGGTTGCGCAACGGTGGGCTTCAGACACTCGCATCATTTGGGGTAGGCGGAATCGCGCAGGCGAGCTCGAGCGAAGGGTTGAAAGAGGTTGCCAACGCATTGCGTACAGCAATGGGGGGCGAGCTGATTGACTGGCTGCGGACACGGCCGCTTTTTTGGCAGAGCGGAAATGTCGCAGTTGTGCATGCCGGCGCAGATCCGGCTGTGCCGTTTGAAGATCAACTCTCAACAAACCTGATCTGGGGACATCCCGAATTTCGAACAACACCTCGCTCGGATGGAGTTTGGGTTGTACACGGTCACACGATCGTGGACAAACCCTCTTGCGAAAACGGGGTTATTCCCATTGATACCGGGGCCTATGCGACAGGGCGTCTGACCGCTGCAGGAATTGGCTACGGAGACGTTGAGTTTTTTACACCCTGAAGTAGGGTACTGTCGGCGAAATATCGGGTATTATGTTAAAAAACTTGCCTGTAAAACGATGTTTTAAACTTACCCATTGAAAACAGTAGCTCTCTTAGACACAGGCGAAAACTTGGGCTTGACTTTCCAATATTAGCCGCAACTGGGAATTGTTGCCCTTAGGGAAGATTGTAAGTCACCTTAGGTATTTTACACGTCTCCAAATTAACCATAAACCGACACAATGAAAAGTTGAGTGCGAAAGCTGATGCTCGCCCTGTCTCCCTAATATATTGTAACTAAACAATATTATTGAGAGCTACAAAAAGTCTCAAAAGTTATCATAATATTGTTTCTATTCTTAATTGGATATGTTAGCGACTAAAAAATTGTTAATAAATTCAACTTTACCGTTCGGGGGGACGACGACTGTGTTTGATTTTCAGCATTCCCAAGTAGCCGCAGACCAGATCGAAGATCTCGAACCATCCGTTTCTCGGAACGGAACTCTTTCAGAAAATCTGGGAATTGACGCCTTTGTAATCGCAAAGCGTGTATTTGATATTGTGATCAGCTTCACACTGCTGCCAGTGCTCGCGCTAGCGTGGGTCATTTTATTGTTGCTCAATCCTTTCATGAACAAAGGGAAGTTGTTGTTCATTCAGGTCAGGATGGGCAAGGATTGTAAGGCATTTGCAGCGATCAAATTCCGTTCGATGGTAAAAACTGACAGGATTACGCGCGGAGCAGATGATCCGTTAGAGACACATCGTATCACTCGGTTGGGAAGCATTATGCGCAAATCGCGGATTGATGAACTGCCTCAGTTGATAAACGTGCTGAAAGGCGAGATGAGTCTAATTGGGCCGCGCCCGGATTATTATCATCATGCCCGTCACTATGTACAATCGATACCAGGATATCGGCACAGGCATGCAGTGCTCCCTGGAATCAGTGGCCTGGCACAGACCGAGGTTGGATATGTGCAGGGAATCGAAGCAACGAAAGCCAAAGTTCGCGCGGATATTTACTATATCAACAATGCGGGTTTTGCTTTGGATTCGTGGGTATTTTGGCGAACATTGGTGACGGTTTTTGGTCACAAGGGTTCTTGATGCTGGCGATCTCTGATTTTCCTGTGAACTGGTTGTTGAAGCCTGCTAAATGTGAGATTGCTGCTCGGGAAAATCAAAATAGCGAGCAGTGAATGCAAGAGATTCGACAGGGCAGGGCTAACGCTCAGCTGCC
>PIVL01000265.1 GCA_003354145.1 Paracoccaceae bacterium | reverse complement strand
CCGACGCCGAACCTGTTCACCGGGATGCAAAACATTCACGGGCCGCTTGAATGGATATCTGTGCAGGATATGGCGAAGACCACTGAATTTTGTCTGACGCTGACCGGGCTTGCGGCGCGCGAGCCAGCCTAGCTGTCGCGGGTGGGAGACCGGTCTGGATAGGTGCGTTTGACGGGTTCCGTCGCAAACTTTGTTGTGCGACGGAATGACTCGTGTCGTCGGACGCAGTTATCCAGCAAGTGCCGAGAGTGATGATCACAGACAAGCTACGCTCATAGGTGCTGCTAAACGAGGCAGCTTTTTAGGATTTCGATACTTTCATCAAAATCTTCCTTTGGTGTTGCGCCAAAGGAAAAGCGGAACATCTTACCGTGTGGGCCGTCGTTTCCACGGCGATTCATGTCGCACAAGAATCCCGGCAAGATTGCTGCGTTTTGCTTAAACAAACGTGCATTGAACTCATCAGCGGTCTTGCCGTCGGGTAGGCGACACCAATGGTAGAATCCACCCTCTCCAGTATAGAGTTTCAGACCCATTTCTTCGAACGCAGCGGCATAGCGCTCGCGCTGTTCACCGAAGTAGGCACCAATCGCTTTGCGCGCCTGAGCAACCCGTTCAATTTCCAAAAGCTTAGCGACATAAATCTGAGAAGCGCGCGAAACACCTCCCATCGCCAGAGACGAGAAGTTGCGGAACAATTCGATGTTTTCTTTTGATGCGATAACCCAGCCGGTACGCATGCCAGGAACCCCGGCTTCCACCAACTCGAAATCACCCAAAATTGGCCCCACACCCATATCAAGAAACCATTTGGAAACCCTCGTCATGACATCCCCGACCCATCCGTGGAATACGGTGTTAAGCGCCCGACCGAAGACGGAAATGCAGGTGATAACGATCAGGACAGAAAGCACCAAGCCTCCGATGACCGCCATCGCACGCGCGAGTCTCACCATCAGTTTATGCATTGCATAAACCTTTCTTTGTCCTGTTGGGGTGTGCTGCGCCGGTCACCCGGCGCAGCAGCCCATCTTATTTGTAGGCCGCCATCAGGGCTGTCGCCTGATCGATCAGGGCTTGTCCATCGATGCCCTTTTCGTTCATTTCAGCAACCCATGCTGCGGTAACCGGTGCCGAAGCAGCCGCCCATTTCGCGGATTGTTCTGCATCCAGCGTGACGATGTTGTTGCCACGATCAACAGCTATCTGGCGAGACGGAGCATCATAATCCTGCTGTGTGCCACCCGCGAACACCGAGAATTTCATGCCCGAGTTTTCGTCGATAACCGCCTTGAGATCATCCGGCAGACTGTTGTATTTGTCCCAGTTCATCGCCAACGTGAAGGTGATCGTGTACATCATCGGGCCGGTAAACTCGGTGTGATGTTCAACCAGTTCCGGCACTTTCAGCGCCTTGGTGACTTCCCAGGGAATGGTCGTTCCGTCGATAACACTTTTGGACAGTGCTTCCGGCACCGCGGGAACAGGCATGCCGACAGGGGTTGCGCCCAGTTCTTTCAGCAATGCATTGACCTGACGCGAGGCACCGCGAATCTTCATGCCGTTGAAGTCTTCTGGTGTTCTCACTTCCTTGTTTGCGTGAATCACACCTGGGCCGTGTACCCAAACGCCAAGAACCTTCATGTCCTTGAATTCGGTGTCAGCCATGTGCTCTTGTGTCATGGTCCAATACGCCGAAGAGGCCGCGCGGGCGTCAGTCACCAGAAAAGGCAGTTCGAATACTTCGGTCGACGGAAAGCGACCCGGCGTATAGCCGTTCACATTCCACGTAATGTCGACCACTCCGTCGATTACCTGGTCAAACAATTCCGGCGGCTTGCCACCAAGCTGCATCGACGCAAAGCGTTTGATCTTGATGCGCCCACCGGACGCCTCTTCGATATTATCCGCCCAGACATCAATGATCTTACTCGGGATCGTTGCCTGTGCCGGCAGAAAGCTCTGCAAGTTGAATGTAAACTCTGCAGACAAAGCTGCTCCGGATGAGGCGAGCGCTAGTGCAGTCCCCCCAACAAATCCCAGTAGTTTATTACGAATGGTCATGTGTTCCTCCCGTGAACTAGTGAATAGAAAATCAGTCCTTTGCATTGGACATTGTGATCCTAGTGACTGACTAACCCCCCTTTCGGCGCACCCATCGTGCTGTATTTGATTGCAGGGCATCAGACGGGCTCTCACGTGAGCGCGTCCGATGTCCTGTCCAGCGTCCGTGGCCATTGCAATTTTGACCTCTGGCAGCTGTTTCATCATGGCCTCTTGCTCCCTTTTCTTTGAGCCTGCCGCCGCCTTTCTGCCCCCTCAAGCAACGAGGGAATAACCCAAAAAGGCAATTCTACGATTGCACAAACGTCTATTTATGCATACTAGTACTATATTACCTATTAAGAGAATGGAAGTAGTTTGGGAGGGGACCCGCATGAAATCAGCAAATCGCTATAATGCTGCCGAAATCATGATCGACCGAAATATCTCTCGTGGTTACGGAGACAAAGTGGCGTTTCAGGATGCCACGCGTGCTCTGAGCTACAAAGCGCTACAGACAGAATCGAATCAGGTCGCCAATGCTCTGACCACGCTGGACATAGATCGCGAGACCCGGGTTGCGCTGCTCATGCTGGATACGGTTTCTTATCCCAGTGTTTTCTGGGGGGCGATCCGTGCCGGGATTGTTCCGGTCTGTCTCAACACATTACTAACCGCTAACCAGTATCTGTACATGCTTAATGACAGCCGCGCCCGGGCGCTTGTGGTGTCTGCGGCTTTGTTGCCGACTATCGAACCACTGTTGGATCAGCTGCCCTTTCTGCGTCATGTGATCGTATCAGACAGGGACAGCAAAGGTCACCCAAATCTGGCCTCTCTTATGGCTAGTGCAAGCGATGCGTTTGAAACCGCCGCTACCCATCCGGACGAAACAGCATTCTGGCTTTACTCATCCGGATCAACCGGAGCCCCCAAAGGTGTGCGCCATGTTCACACCAGTCCGGCCTATGTTGCGGATACCTATGGTCAAAACATTCTGGGAATTCGCCACGAAGACGTCTGTTTCAGCGCCGCGAAACTTTTCTTTGCCTATGGTCTGGGTGCCAGTATGGCGATCCCCATGTCCGTTGGTGCAACAACTGTTTTGCTGCCGGACCGGCCCACACCTCAGTCCGTGCTTGGCACTCTGAACAAGTTCAACCCAACTCTATTTTTCGGGGTGCCTACGCTTTATGCCGCGATGCTGGCCGGGGATGACTGCAAGCCCGCCAACAGTTCCAACCGTCTGCGCCTGTGCATCTCGGCGGGCGAGGGCCTGCCTGAAGATGTTGGCAAAAGCTGGCAGGAGCGCATGGGCGTGCCTATTCTTGATGGAATAGGCTCTACCGAGATGTTGCATGTTTTCCTTTCGAACCGGCCCGGCGACATTCGTTATGGCACATCCGGACGCGAGTTTGGCGGGTACCGTTTGCGCCTTGTTGATGATGACGGCCGCGACGTGGACGACGATGAACTTGGTGAATTGCTGGTATCCGGCGGATCAGCCGGGGACGGTTATTGGAACCAGCGGGCCAAATCCCGCGCGACCTTTGCCGGTGAATGGACACACACCGGAGACAAATACATCCGCGACAACGAGGGCTATTATCACTACTGCGGCCGCACCGACGATATGTTCAAGGTCAGCGGCCGCTGGGTTTCGCCCTTTGAAGTCGAGCAGGCCATTGTATCGCATCCAGCGATCATCGAGGCCGCCGTTGTTGCCCATGAAGATGAAGAAGGCCTGATCAAACCCAAGGCTTTTGTCATCCTCAAAGACCCCGAAGACATAAACGGCTTGTTCGAAAATCTCAAAGAGTACGTCAAAAAGGCCGTGGGCGTGTGGAAATATCCACGCTGGGTCGAAGCCGTAGACGAACTTCCCAAAACCGCAACCGGCAAGATTCAGCGATTCAGGCTGCGCGGATGACCCCGCACCGGAACGTGTAGCAAACGGAGCAATACATGCTTGAGATCATAATATTGGGGCGTGGTGGACAGGGCGCTCAGACGGCTGGAAATCAACTGGCCAAGGCGTTGTTTGCCAAAGGGTACTACGTACAGACATTTTCGACCTATGGCGGTGCGCGTCGTGGCACTCCGGTCACGTCGTCGCTTAGGGCCGACACCAGCCCAATTCGACAGCGCTGCAACATCACCAGCGCCACAGCGATGTTGTGCTTTGACGACAGCCTTCTGGACCAGGACTTTCTGAAACTGGGTGCGGACAATGCACTTGTGGTGATCAACTCGGCCCGTTCTGCAAATGAGCTGCCGGGCCTTGGCAATCGTCGTGTCATTCCGGTGGACGGCAAGGGGATTGCCCGTCGCAATAACATGGGCAAGGTGGTCAATTCGGCGCTTTTGGGCGCTTTTGTAGCCGTCCTGGACACCCCGGATATCGAGACGATGTGCAGTGTTATCGAAGAGACAGCACCAGCGAAGAAACAGGAAAATGTAGCCGCCTGCCGCGAAGCCTTTGATCTGGTTACCGCTGGCGCTGAGGAGGTTCTGGCATGAACAAACAACTTTCCCCGCTCTGGACGCATCTGACCAGCGAAGCCCGGATAACCGGCACCTGGCGCAGCGCATTGCCAAACTATCAAAATCAACCTTCGCCCTGCCTGTGTGCATGCCCGGTCAATGGGCGCATCGCTGAGTGGATCAAGCAGGTCAAGGATGGTGACGTCTATGGTGCCTGGGTCACTCTGACTGACAACAACCCGTTTCCGGCCATCGCCGGGCGCATCTGCCACCATCCCTGCGAAACGTCCTGTAACCGGCAGGATCTGGATGAAACCGTTGGCATCTGCAGCCTTGAGAGGTTTGTCGGGGACACAGCACTTGCCGAAGGCTGGGCTTTCCCTGAGCCTACAAAAGAGCGGTCGCAATCTGTTGCCGTTGTCGGTGGTGGCCCGGCCGGTCTTGCTGCGGCCTACCAGTTGCGCCGCCAGGGGTTTCGCGTTTCGCTATTTGAGGCCAGGGACGAACTCGGCGGGTTGATGCGCTATGGCATTCCCTCGTACCGATTGGAACGCAACATTCTGAACGGCGAGATCAACCGCATCACCGCCATGGGGATCGATCTGCATTCTGGGGTCGAGGTGATGGACAGAAACACCCTTGCCGACCTGAATAAAGAATATGACGCCGTGTTTTTGGCAACCGGCGCAAGCCTGCCCAAACGCCTGCCCGCACTGGACTATACGCAGTCGTGGGTGATCGACAGCGCCGCGTTTCTGGCCGCGCCAATCGATAAGCAACAGGCCCGGACCGGTGAACACGTTGTGGTCATCGGCGGTGGAAGTGCCGCGATGGACGTTGCCCGCTCGGCGCGCCGCCTTGGTCGCAAGGTCACTGTTCTGACGCTGGAGCCCGAGGGTCAACTGCCTGCCCAAAAAACCGAAGTTGACGAGGCCATCGAAGAAGGCATCACATTTGTCAGCGCCGCGATGGTGCAATCCACAAAAGGAACCGGCGACGGTGTTACCCTGGCGTGCGTGAAAGTTGAATTCACCCCAGGTGACGCGCCCGGGAAATTCTCGGTCACGCCGGTTGCAAGAACCGGTTTTGACCTCACAGCCGACACGATCATTCCGGCAATCGGACAGGATGCGGACCTTGCACGCTGGCACGGTATCGTAGGCGCAGACGGCCCGGTCGTAGGCGCAAACAACAATTGGCAGACCAGCACGCCCGGAATTTATGCTGGCGGTGACGTCGCCAGCATGAGCCGCTTTGTCACCCAGGCCGTGGGCATGGGCAACGACGCTGCCAGGTCGATTGCCGCAGCGCTTGTATCTGACATCGCTGCCCCGACGCCTGCCAACACAGATCAAGTTGGCTATGATCGCATCAACACTGCCTATCAGGACAAACACGCCCGCATACGGCAGAAATTCACTGCGCTCGACAAACGTCTGGAGGGGTTTGAAGAAGTGCAGCTACCGCTTAGCGCCGAAGACGCACGCACCGAAGCGATGCGGTGTTTCAGTTGCGGAGCCTGCACCTTTTGCGACAACTGCTTTTTCTACTGCCCTGATATGGCGATCATAAAGACCGAAACCGGCTATGAAGTAGACCCGGATTACTGCAAGGGCTGCGGACTTTGTGTCGCCGAGTGCCCCACTGGTTCAATCCACATGCAAGAGGATACCACGTCATGAATGCACCTGCGTTCAACGAGAACATTCACCTGCTTAACGGAAACCACGCGGTGGCCTGGGGGGTGCGGCTTGCGTCACCCGACGTGGCGCCGCTTTATCCAATCACGCCACAGACGCCGATCCTTGAAAAGCTGATCGATTTCCAAAGCAAGAACGCCTTTGACGCCGAATTGCTGACCCCGGAAAGCGAACATTCCGCCATGGCGGCAGCAATTGCAGCCTCGGCGACCGGCGCGCGGGTTTTCACTGCGACCTCTTCTCAGGGGCTTTTGCTGATGCACGAATTGCTGCATTTTGCGTCAGGCGCACGCACACCGATTGTGATGTTCAATGTCAACCGGACACCAGCTTCGCCATGGGGTTTTTGGCCGGATCAGATTGACAGCCTGTCTCAGCGCGACACCGGATGGATTCAGCTTTACTGCGAGAACCCGCAGGATTCTCTGGATACGGTCATTCAGGCGTTTCGCATCGCCGAAACCGTCAACTTGCCAGTGATGGTCAACCATGATGCGTTCTATGTTTCCCACTCGGTTGAACCTGTGTGTCTGCCTTCTGCCATGGACGTGCAGACCTTTTTGCCGCGTCAGAACCGTCAGATTCAACTTGGGGATGGCAGCGGTCGCTCGCTGGGTGCGCCAATAAGTCAGGC
>PIVL01000264.1 GCA_003354145.1 Paracoccaceae bacterium | reverse complement strand
CCAACGCGTTTGCGTTTTTTGGTTGCACCGGGATTGTCGTGCAATTCATGCAGTTTCATATCGCTTCTCCTTTGCCGGATGTGACCCTCGAAGCGATAGGGGCCAACCACGGCTTGCTATATTGATTCTCGTGACCTGGAAGGCCACCGTGGGCGTATAGGCGGAATTGCAGACAGGATCAAGCCAGACATTCAGCGTTGGCCATTTCCCGTCTTATCTGCGTGTGTGCTGTATTTGTTCCAGATACATGTGAGTGTCAGGAGTATTTAAACTGCACAACCTCCCCCTTCAGGACAACGCAGCTCACGTTATTTGTTCTGTGACCATAGGAATAGTACCTGGTCGCAACAAAATCTACATGGGTCGAACCATCGTCTTTGTCAGTAGTGCTTAGGACGTGATCAAGTATGAAGTTGTCACCACCGGCGCTTTCGACCTGTGCCAATCCGTGATGCACACATCTGCCAACCGCGTTTTCTTCTTTGTTAACATCCGGGTGCGGTTTGTATACTTTATACCCGCGATTGTGTTGATGATTGGCGATCGCCGCCCCAATAAGACCTGCCGCAATGACACCCGCCGCTATGCCAGCAGCCTTGTTGTGCGCAGTGGATGGCGCGGCAGTGACGGCTAGGGCCAATGCGGATGCTGTCACCAAGGATGTTAGTTTTTTCATGTGTCTCCTCCTCACAAACTTGAAGCTTTAAGCTGAAATAATCTTTAGGATTTTGAAAGTTGGCATAGTGTTTCTCTATGTGGTCCAAATATCTTTCTGCCCGTTATAGTGCCAAGTTGGTGGCCTTTTTGTCAAGCAATCAGGCAAGCAGTCAGCGGAACAGAATTTCAACTGGTAATCATCGCGATTTAGAAAACGAAAACGCCCAAGGCGTAAACCTTGGGCGTTCCGCGCCATAGACTAGAAGATATGGCTTTAGCGCCTCACCCGGGCATCAAGCCTTAAGGCCTAAAACAATCACATCAGACGCGATACACCGAGGCCCGCGCCATTTCATAGAGGTCCGAGCGGTACAGACCAAATTCAGCCAATTCACGGCTGGTTAAGAGTTGTAGCTCACCAAAGGCCTGATTGAACGCCAAACGCTGTGCGCGTCTGGCCTGAAAACCTTTGACCAGTCGCCGGATGCGGGCAAGGAAGGTGGAATCTACAAAAAAGGTACTAATTGTGTGTGTCATGGTATCGGTCCAACAGTTTGGCCGGGCGCCCATCGCCCACGGCCCGAATTTGTTTGTAAACTGCAGGTAAGAACTGTGCGGGTTGAGAACAACGGACGTTTGGGTCTTACGGGTATGCGTTGGGGGCATAGGTGGATCATGAGCTTTGCCCGCACAAAGGGCCGTGTCTGGACCGTGCAGAGGGAGAAATCAATGATGCCTTCAAGACCAACCGGGTCTCTTACATGGTACATTCCCTACCTGACCCAATTTTCTCTGTTCTCGCTCACCCAACTGCGGACCTTCAGATTTTTGACCGGGACGAAAAGAACAGATATAGGAGTGCGATGAAAATATCTGACCAATTGTACTTCATTACATTGAAAGAGCTCGATGAAATTCACCAAGGAATGCTGGCCTGCATACCTTTACCCAGTCGGGTGAAAGTTGGAGAACAGAATGAGGATCGGTTTACTGAGCAGACCATACCACAGGTGATAATTCAGAAGCTTGCAAGAATTACGAGTGGTTTGAGAGCCGCCGAACTACTCCTTAAATCCGGCTTTCTTCAAGAACTGGCTGTGATGCAGCGAGTATTGGACGAACTAACAGAAGATGTTTTCTTCTTAGCTCTAGCATCGAATGACGAAGCTAAGCCCAATTTTCTACAACGCTACCTCGACGCGTTCTGGGAAGAGGAACTTGACCGTAATGGAAAACAATTTCGTCTAGGAAAAAACCGTTACATGGTCCCAAGAAAGAAAATTCGGGCCTATTTGGCAAACCATCCAATAGGCGCAAATACCAATCCAAGTGGCTCCATAACCAACAGTCAATCCATTTCGAAAGCGTATTCTGGGTACTTGCACGCTGCATCGCCGCAAATTATGGAAATGTACGACGCAAGCCCTCCTCGTTTCCGCACCAACGGAATGCTAGAGTCGCAGTATTTTCAAGATCATGAACAAGATATTTGGAACAATTTGTTTCGCGGGGTGGGCTCGTTTTTGGTCGTAGTCAATTTAATGGGCGACGAACACTTCAAGACAAAAACCAAAAAACTGCACGATATTATCAAACCAATTGTTACATAGTGTAAAAAAACGCCCCCGGATTTCTCCGAGAGCGTTCTAATTTTCAGCGTAGGGTGGGTGTTAACCCACGCCCCTTCAGCCTTTTTCTTCGATGATCTCAACCATGTGTGAAATCGAGTTCACCATGCCGCGGACAGAAGGCGTATCTTCCAGCTCGCGGGTTTTGTTCATCTTGTTCAGACCCAAACCGATCAGCGTAGCACGCTGTTTGGCGGGGCGGCGGATCGGGGAACCGATCTGCTTGACGACGATGGTTTTTGCCATGTTCCGGGTTCCTTATGCGTCTGCAGCTTCGGCAGGTGCCGCTGCTGGTGCTTCGTCCCGACGTGGCAGAATGTCAGAAACCTTTTTGCCGCGACGTTGGGCGACCGAACGGGGGCTGCTTTCTTTGCGCAGACCGTCCATCGTGGCGCGGATCATGTTATACGGGTTCTGCGAGCCGATCGACTTGGACACAACATCCTTGACGCCCAGCATTTCAAACACAGCACGCATCGGTCCACCAGCAATAATACCAGTACCTTCGGGGGCTGTCCGCATCACAACTTTACCGGCGCCATGACGGCCTTCCATGTCGTGGTGCAGCGTCCGACCTTCGCGCAATTGCACTCGGATCATCTGACGTTTGGCCTGCTCAGTGGCTTTGCGAATGGCCTCAGGGACCTCTTTCGCTTTACCTTTTCCAAAACCCACACGGCCCTTTTGGTCACCAACAACAACCAGCGCAGCAAAGCCAAAACGCTTACCGCCTTTGACAGTCTTGGAAACACGGTTGATCGCGACCAGGCGGTCCGCGAATTCAGGAGTCTCGTCGCGTTGATTGCGGCGACCGCCTCCACGTTTGTCATCTCTTGCCATCAGGCATCCTTTCGTTTCGGCGCATGATGCGCCAAATGTATCAATCCAAGTGAACGCGCCCTTGCAGGCAATGTTCCCGGATCATCGAGGCGGCCCTGAACAGGCCACCTGCAGGTTTATATTTTCAATCCACCTTCACGGGCAGCATCGGCCAAAGCCTTTACTTTCCCATGAAAAAGGAAACCGCCACGATCGAAATAGGCTGCTTCAACACCGGCCTTCTTAGCACGCTCGGCAATTGCCGAACCTACTTTGACGGCTGCTTCGATGTTGTTTTTGCCCACAACGCCAAGATCTTTTTCCAATGTGGAAGCCGACGCAAGCGTCACGCCATTCACATCGTCGATCAGCTGGACGCTGATGTTCTTGTTGGACCGGTGAACCGACAGACGCGGACGTCCGGCGTTTACCTTGCGAAGTTTGTTCCGAACGCGCAGGCGGCGTTTCAGAAACAGTGTTCTTTTGCTGTTTGCCATACCCTTGCTCCTTACTTCTTCTTGCCTTCTTTGCGGAATACGAACTCGCCTTTATAGCGGATGCCTTTGCCTTTGTAGGGCTCGGGCTTACGCCATTTGCGGATGTTCGCGGCGACTTGACCAACTTCTTGTTCGTCAATGCCTTCGACCACAATCTCGGTCTGTTTTGGCACGGATAACGTCACACCTTCTGGTGCGATGTATTCCACATCATGGGACAGACCCAGGTTCAGTTTCAACGTGTTACCCTGAAGTGAGGCACGATAACCCACACCCTGGATCTCAAGCTCTTTCTTAAAGCCAACCGTTACGCCAGTCACCAAATTGGAAACCATTGTGCGGCTCATGCCCCATTGCTGGCGCGCCCGCTTTGAGCTTCCGCGTGGAGTGATGGAAACAACATTGCCGTCAACGGCCAATGTCACATCATCCGTTGCCGAAAAGCTGCGGGTACCCTTGGGGCCTTTGACTTCGATGGTCTGGCCGGACACGGATGCAGAAACACCTGTGGGCAGCTCGACCGGTTTTTTACCAATACGAGACATCCAGACCTCCTAGAATACGCTGCAAAGCACTTCGCCGCCAACATTGGCCGCCCGTGCGCTTGCATCCGACATCACGCCTTTGGGCGTAGAGACAATCGACACGCCCAGACCCTGACGGATCGACGGGATGTCCTTGACGCCCATGTAAACGCGACGACCGGGTTTTGAGACCCGCTTCAGTTCGCGAATGACAGGGATGCCTTCATAGTATTTCAGGCTGATTTCGATGGCCGGGTGGCCGTCTTCACCAGTCACTTTTTCATATCCGCGGATATAGCCTTCATCGGCCAATACATCCAGAACCCAGGCGCGCAATTTTGAGCCTGGTGTCATCACCGTGGATTTACCACGAAGCTGACTGTTACGGATACGGGTGAGCATGTCTGCGATAGGATCGGTCATATCAGTCTCTCCCTTACCAGCTCGACTTGACCATGCCGGGAATCAGGCCAGCAGAGCCCAGATCCCGCAGCGCGATCCGCGAAATTTTCAGTTTACGATAATACGCATGTGGACGACCAGTCAGCTGGCAACGATTGTGCAGCCGGACGGCCGAGCTGTTGCGCGGCAGTTTTGCAAGCTTCAGAGACGCGCGAAAACGCTCGTCCATGGGCTTGGATTGGTCGTTCACGATTGCTTTCAGCTCGGCCCGCTTAGCGGCATATTTGGCCACCAGCTTTTCGCGCTTCTTTTCGCGTTCGATCATTGATTTTTTAGCCATGTCTAATCCTTCCCGCGCTTATGAGGTGAACGGCATGTTGAAATGCTTCAACAATGCTTCACCTTCGGCGTCGGTTTTCGCTGTGGTCGCGATGACGATGTCCATTCCCCAGGGCTCGTCGACTTTATCGAAATCGATTTCCGGGAAAACAAGAAGTTCCTTCAGGCCGAATGCATAGTTGCCACGGCCATCGAACGATTTGGCAGACACGCCGCGGAAATCCCGAATACGGGGCATTGCAACAGTTGTCAGGCGATCAAGAAATTCATACATCCGGTCGCCACGCAGAGTGACTTTGGTACCAAGAGGCATTTCTTCACGCACCCGGAAACCCGCAATGGATTTCTTGGCAATGTTCACGACCGCATGTTGACCGGCAATCAACGTCAATTCAGCCTGAGCCGACTTGACCTTCTTGCTGTCACGCACTGCAGCTGCACCGCAGCCGATGTTCAGGACGATTTTGTCCAGACGTGGGATTTGCATGTCGTTCTTATAGCCGAACTCTTCTTTCATCGCGGCTGCGATGCTGTCTTTGTAAGCGGCCTTAAGACGTGGTGTGTAATCTGCAGTATCAAGCATCGATCACGTCCCCCGTGGTTTTGGCAAAGCGGACTTTCTTGTCGCCTTCCATTTTGAACCCAACGCGTGTGGCTTTGCCATTTGCGTCGATCAGCGACAGATTGCTAAGCGCAATCGGCATCGCTTTGGGGATGCGACCGCCCTGCTCAGTCTGAGACTGACGGGTGGCGCGGATGGCAATGTTGATACCGTCCACAACAGCTTTGCCAGCAGATGGGTCAATCGAGGTGATAGAACCCTCTTTGCCCTTATCTTTGCCGGCCAGCACGACGACCTTGTCGCCTTTGCGAAGTTTAGCAGCCATGACTACAGAACCTCCGGTGCAAGCGAAATGATCTTCATAAAGTTTTTGGCGCGCAACTCGCGAACAACTGGCCCAAAGATACGTGTACCCAAGGGTTCGTTGGCGTTGTTCAGGATCACAGCCGCGTTCCGGTCAAACCGGATGGCTGTACCGTCTGTGCGACGTACTTCTTTGGCGGTGCGTACAACGACGGCCTTACGGACATCGCCTTTTTTCACGCGACCGCGTGGGATGGCTTCCTTAACCGAGACGACAATAACGTCGCCTACGGATGCGTATCTACGCTTGGAACCACCCAGAACCTTGATGCACTGAACACGGCGGGCGCCGCTATTGTCAGCCACGTCAAGATTGGTCTGCATCTGGATCATGTGGTTTCTCCCGACCTTTGAGGACCTTCCTTAGGCCCCAGGGTTTCGATCAAACTGTTAGGTTTGTTGGCTTACGCCTCCAAAACCTCCCAGCGTTTGGTTTTCGACTTTGGCGCGCATTCGATAATCCGAATTTTGTCGCCGGTCTTGAATGTGTTCTTTTCATCGTGAGCCCGATATTTCTTGGACCGACGAATGGTTTTCTTAAGAACAGGGTGCGTAAAGCGACGCTCAACAGACACGGTTACGGTTTGTGCGTTGGTGTCACTTGTCACGACGCCGGAAAGGATACGTTTAGGCATTATTCAGGCTCCGTTATTCAGCGGCCGCAGCAGCGGCCTTTTCGTTCAAAATTGTCTTGACGCGTGCCGCATTGCGACGTGCTGTGCGAATGCTTGCAGCATTTTCCAACTGGCCCGAGGCCTGCTGAAAGCGCAGATTGAACGATTCTTTTTTCAGGTTCACCAGCTCTTCACGAAGCTGGTCAGGTGTTTTGTCACGTAATTCATTGGCGTTCATCGCCTTTTTCCTTTCAACATCACCGGCAGGCCCCCAGAAGGGTCACCTTGATTCCAGTGGAGTTCATGATGAAAGGTGCCAATACGCTTGATGTGGTGGGAACGCAAGCCCTGTTTATTGCATAGCGAAACAGTTCAATATGCACACCGCGCCCGAACCGAGGGGTGGGCGTAAAGCGCCCGCATCACGCCATAGGCGTGTCTTCGACACGACGGGGGCGGTTCGG
>PIVL01000263.1 GCA_003354145.1 Paracoccaceae bacterium | reverse complement strand
CAAACCGGGATGCGCGAGCGCATGTTAATTACGATCATCCGCAAATCATCAATGCCATGCACGTGGTCGGCGTGAAAATGCGTATAAACAACGCCATCCAGCCGTCCGGTTCCGCTATCCAACAATTGGCTGCGCAGGTCGGGCGAGGTATCGATCAGCACGCTTGTCACACCTTCATCTGTCTCACGTTCCACCAGAATCGAGCAGCGGCGGCGGTTGTTTTTGGGATTGTCCGGATCACAGTCCCCCCAGTGACCACCAAGGCGGGGAACACCCCCTGAAGATCCGCAGCCAAGGATGGTAATGCGCAATTCCGCCATTAGGACGATGCCTTGTAGTTGGCGGCCTTGGTAAACAATCGGTCGAAATTGGCCTCTGTTTGGGCCGCGAATTCGGCGTAGTCCATGGCGAACACGTCGGCCCCTTTGCGTGCAGTATGCATGGTATAGGCGGGTTCATTGCGTTTGCCCCGGTACGGTGGTGGGGCCAGATAGGGCGAGTCTGTTTCTACTAGAATACGATCCACCGGAGCGGCGGCGAAAATGTCGCGTAGTTCCTGACTTTTAGGAAAGGCAGCGATGCCGGACATCGATAGGTAGAACCCAAGATCCAACGCCGCGCGAGCCAGCTCTGCAGAGGATGAAAAGCAATGCATGACGCAATCATAGGCCCCATTCCGATAACCTTCGGCCAAAATCATGGCCATGTCATCATCTGCAGCGCGGGCATGGATAATCAGCGGTAGCCCTGTTTCACGTGCCGCATCAATATGGACGCGCAGCGACGTTTTCTGCGCTTCGGCACTTTCGGCAGTATAGTGATAATCAAGCCCCGACTCTCCAATTCCCACGAACTTCGGATGTTTGGCCAAAGCAATCAGCTCGTTCGTTGTTGCCATCGGCTCGTCCGCGACGCTCATCGGATGGGTGCCGGCTGCGTAGAACACCGGCGCATGGGCCTCGGCGATGGCGCGCACCTGTGGTTCTTGGCGCAAACGCGTGCAAATCGTAACCATGCGGGTCACGCCCGCCTCTGCGGCGCGGGCAATCACGGCATCCAGTTCACCGTTGAAATCGGGGAAATCCAGATGGCAGTGACTGTCGGTTATGGCGTGAATATCAGTTGGTGTCTCGGTCATCAGCCCCTGCTTGCGAGGTTATCCCGCGGCGGTTTCCTGCATTTTGAAAAACGTATCTAGGACAAGAGACGCGGGGTCAAGGTTGACCGCCTGCCCGTGACGCGCGCGCCTGGTGATGGTGGCTGCGACTTCGGCCCAGGCGCGCCCCTTTTGCGGCTCGCCTGCCAGTCGGGCAAGGGCTGCAGCTTCGCCTGGTGCGGCCTCTGGTGTTGGCGGCTGACCAGTGGCCCCAGTGCGCGCCAGTCGCGCCAAAGCGGTGTCTATCAGGGTCAATAACAGCTCGAATTTCTCGGATGCGCCACGCTGGGCAGCGGCTTCGGCGAGGGCCAGTGCGCGTGCGCGATCCAAACGGGGCAGCGTGTTCAAGATGGCAATCAGCTCGGCATATATCTGTAGGCCACCAAGGTTGGTCAAACGCAACGCCGCCCCGACCGAGCCGCTGGCCAAGGCGGCCAGATGCTCGCCCTGTTCCAGAGCGTGCGTGCCGGTCTGGTCCAGTGCTGATTGCATATCATCTGCGGATAGCGGCGATAGGCGCAAAGTCCGACAACGGGACCGGATCGTGGCAAGCAACCGCGATGGCTGATGCGATACCAACAACAACGTTGTGCGCGCCGGTGGTTCTTCAAGCATTTTCAGCAGGGCGTTAGCGGCGTTGGCATTCATCTCGTCCACCGCATCCACGATGACCACCCGATGTCCACCATCTGCGGAAGACAAACCAAAAAAGCGGTTTAATTTGCGCACGTCGTCAACAACGATCTGGTCGCGCATCCGGCCTTTGTCATTGACGCTGCGGGTGATACTGGCCAATCCGGGTTCAGCACCGGCCAGAATACGCCGGGAAACCGGGTGATCAGGATCAATGTCCAATGTTTCCGGTGGCGGTGGAGCATCGAACATCCCATCATCATCTGCCGGGGGCGTTGCCAGTAAGAACCGCGCAATGCGCCAGGCCAGTGTCGCCTTGCCAACGCCCTGCGGTCCGGTCAGCAACCACCCATGATGTAGACGGTTTGATCCGTAAGCGTGCAGAAATTCATTTTCCGCCTCATTCTGTCCAAACAAAACCAAGGTGTCGCGGGGATGCGGTGCGCCGGGGGCCTGATCGGGGGCGGGAAGATCGGTATCGCTCATGACAATGCTTTCAATGCAGTGGCGTGAACGTCTGCGGCAACTGCATCCATATCGCGTGCGCCGTCGATAATGCGGAACCGATCAGAAAACTCATCCGCTAGCGCCAAAAAACCGGCGCGCATCTGCCGCTGCAGGTCCGGGCCGAAATCCTCGAACCGTTCTTCGCTGCCCTGACGGCTTAACGCGCGGGTCAGGCCGGTATCCGGGTCCATGTCTATCAGGATCGTCAGGTCTGGCTCGCGTCCGATCATCAAACTGTGTAATTGATCAACCACCTTGCGCAAATCACCGCGCGATAGACCTTGATACATGCGGGTGCTGTCGGCAAAACGGTCGCAAATAACAACCTGCCCTTTTGCCAAGGCTGGTAAAATCGTGCGCTCAAGATGGTCGCGTCTCGCAGCGGTGAATAGCAAAATCTCGGTCTCTGCAGACCAGCGATCCGGGTCACCCTCAAGAACCAATTTGCGGATTTGCTCGGCCCCCGGAGAGCCTCCGGGTTCACGCGTCAAAACAACATCATGACCTTCAGTCTGCAATGTTTCAGCAAGCCTGCGCGCCTGTGTAGACTTGCCCGACCCGTCAATACCCTCGAATGTGATGAATGTACTGCTAAGGGTCACATTGCCCCCGCCGGAGCGCCAACAAATTGTTGGTATAACAGGATCGCAGCCGTCATCACACGATTGACAATACCCCCCACTGGCACATCTCGGTCTGCCACCAATGGCAGGCGCACTTCGGGCAAACTCTCGCGTATTACAACCAGTTCTGCCAATTGCTGACCTTTCGAAATCGGCGCATCAATTGGGCCTACATAAACCACCTCGGCTGCGATCTCTTTGTCCGCCAGAACCGGCAGCAAAATCTTCAGATCCTCAGCTGCAACAAGCCCTACCGTAGACTGTCGTCCCATCCAGACCTCTGCTTGCGAGATCGCTTGCCCTTCTTGCGCGATCGTTTTTTCGGCAAATTGGCGAAACGACCAGTTAACAATGGCCTCGGCCTCCTCTGCGCGCGCCGTGTTACTATCCAGACCTGAAATCACAAAAACGACACGACGGTCACCTTGTTTTGCCGATCCTACCAGGCCATACCCCGCCTCTTTGGTATGGCCGGTTTTCAACCCATCTGCACCAATCCCCAGAGACAGCAATGGGTTTCTGTTACGGCTGTTCTTACTGGCGCGCCCATCAAAGGCAAACTCTGTTTCTGCAAACATCGGGTAATATTCCGGGAAATCAGTGATTAATTTCGACGCCAGAATCGCCAGATCACGCACTGACATGCGATGCCCAGCAGCAGGCCAGCCATTCGAGTTGGCAAAAGTAGAATTCGTCATTCCCAATAGTTTGCCACGCTTGGTCATGAACCGGGAAAACCCGGCTTCGGTGCCATCCGGACTTAGCGCCTCGGCGATCACCGCACAGGCGTCATTACCCGAAAGCACGATGATTCCGCGCAGCAAATCCTCGACGCGAACTTTGTCTGTGGTGTCCAGAAACATCGTAGATCCACCATAACTCATGGCGTGTTGTGACACTGGCAGTTCTTCGTTCAGATCCAGCCGCCCATCGCGCAAAGCCTCGAATGCCACATAAAGTGTCATCAATTTTGACATCGAAGCAGGTGGCAACGGCTCGTCTGCGTTTCTATTCAGCAGCACGGTGCCAGAAGTCAGATCAATCACATATGCTGCCTTGGCCCGCGTTTCAAAAGCCTGAGCCGAAACCGCAACAAGCGACAGCGCAATCATGATCGCGAAAAGACGAAGGTTAGTGATCATAGATCAGGTCTCCTGTCAATTGGTGACGGCGTACGCGTCGGAAAACCCGGTTTTCTTGACATTGTTCAACAGTGAATTCAGCTCAGACCTGGACTGAGCCGGGCCTACAACGACGCGCCAAAACGG
Source organism: Paracoccaceae bacterium (assembly GCA_003354145.1). GTDB lineage: Bacteria > Pseudomonadota > Alphaproteobacteria > Rhodobacterales > Rhodobacteraceae > NORP181. The sequence continues at coordinate 2,704 of PIVL01000263.1, read as the reverse complement.
TTTGCCGTTGGATTTTTGCGCAAACACGGTTGGTATCATCCCAGCACTACGCATTTGATCCGCCGTACGATCAGCGTTCTTTTCAACACTGAAAATCCCAATCTGGATGTATGGTTTGCTAAGTGATGATTTTGTCGGCTTTGGTGCCGGAGCGGGCGCTGTGGTTGGCGGTGGCGCACTGGGCTCGGTGGCGTCTATCGCTGCGGCGGCACCGGCAATCGGGTCCAAAGCGGATTCAGATATTTCGCCGCTTGTGTCAGCTATTTCTTCGCTTTCAGTCGGGACTTCCTCAGCTGGTTCTTCCGGTACAGATTCACGACGCAGCGCGGTTACGTCCAACTGAACCGGAGCTCCGGCGATCATTCCGAGCGCAGCGGCTGCATCAGAGGAGGCCTGCACACGAGGACCGGGGATATCCCGTTCCCGACGGAACAAAGCTCCGATTACGAATTTGTTATTGGTTGTGTTGCGAATAATGACCCTCTCAGGGTCAGTCACATCAGGGTGCGCGACCCAAACCCCGCCCAGCGACGGGCGTCCATCCCACAGACCGGCCTCGGTTACGTGAAACACATCCGGAGATTCGACATCACGTTCGACCAATTTGGTGGTTTGGCCTGCTGCTGGCTGTTCTACTTCAACTTCATCGCCCTTCGGTTGAAATAACTGAAATTCTGACGATTCATCGCATGCGGTTAACGCCATGAACCCCAAAAACAAGCCTGCCAGACAGAGGTTTTGCCGACTGGCCGATTTCGATTGTACCATGATGTGCCCTTTGCCTGTTTTCAGAGCGATTTGCTCCACTTGCCGGACGTCCGGCCGCACCGCTGTTTTTTTTGCGTATACGAATTGACCGTACTATAGCGCGCTGATCTGTGCATGGAAAGTGGGCAGGCGTTCGCTCGGCAATAAAGCACCCGATTTGGGCTTGCTTGCGGTAAGCTCAGCGCATACACCCGCTGCGCAACGGGGAGGTGGCAGAGTGGTCGAATGCGGCGGTCTTGAAAACCGTTGAACGTGAGAGCGTTCCCGGGGTTCGAATCCCCGTCTCCCCGCCACCGCCTAATGTATTGATTTTAAACAATTTTATTATCGACGCATCGTGACGTGTTTTCCGGGACTTGCGAGACGTTCTCGCGCCTAAAGACTTGAAATTAGGGGCGAAATAGCCGCCCAAAATGGCGTGAGTCTCTGTTTGGCTTTTGGCACGATACGGTTTTCGGGTGCAGGAAAGGTCGATGCAGTTGACTTCTGGTACAAATTCGATGGCAGAATGCGGGATTTTCCGTATCAGAGTTCGCCGATGAGCTTGCGCTGCAAGTCCCAATCTTCGGGAAGCTGTCTGCGTTTGAGCCATTCCGAAGTGAATGTCACAGGCTGTCGGCCTGTCGCAATCTGATCCAGAATATCCGGGGCCAGGAATGCGAGCCCAATCATCTGCTGGATACGACTGGGCGTGGTCTCCTCTTGTGTTGCAATGGCGCCGAAGGACGCACCAGCTTTGATGCTTTCCTACCAGCGTCGCGCCATGAGAATATTCTTTACCAGAATGGGGTCCACCTGCGGCGTGGCCGCGCCCATGATGATCTTGGCCTCGACACCGCGGCGTTGCATTTGGAATGTCGCGGTGATCCGCGTCCGATAACCTTGTTTCTCGGCTCGTTCTGCAACTGCTCTGACCGAGCCGAGGTCGTGGTAGAGCTCATAAATATGCCGGACGATCGGGGCTTCGGTCTCGTCGATCTTTAGGCTTCGGCCAGCAGGTTGGTAGCCGAACGGCACGGTCCCACCCATCCAAAACCCCTTCTTTTTTGAGGCCGCTATTTTGTCGCGGATCCGCTCCGCCGTCACCTCACGCTCAAATTGCGCGAAACTCAGGAGCATGTTGAGCGTGAGCCGTCCCATGCTGGTGGCGGTGTTGAAGGACTGCGTGACCGAAACAGAAGAGGCACGGGCGGCGTCAAGGCGATCGACGATCTTGGCAAAGTCAGAAAGCGCACGGGTCAGTCGATCGATCTTATAGACTACAATGTGATCGACATTTCCTGCTTCGATATCCGTCAGTAGGCGCAGCAACCCGGGTCATTCCAGCGTCCCCCCGACAAGCCGCCATCGTCATAGCGTGTTGTCACCGGCTGCTTACTTTCCGCTAAGCAGTCATTCAATCCTCGAAGGCTGAAAACAGTCCGTCAATGGCGGCAGCGAGCCCAAACCTCCCGCGTTTGAGATAGCTGCATTTCTCGCCCGCAGTATACAAACGAGATCACGAACGACCCTACCCTCTCCTATGATGCACCGGCACCCTGTTAAAGGGTGCCGGGCGTGTACAAAATCACTTCAGCACGGCGTTACGGATCGGCTTGCCAGGGAAAACACCTTCCAACACCTTGGAATCCTTGACGACGATCGTGCCGTTCACCACGACGTAAGGGATCCCGGTGGCGGGCAGACCACCCATCTTCGGGGTCGCATTGTCCTTGACCGTGGCGGGATCGAAGATCGTGATGTCCGCATCGGCAGTAACCTGAATGCGGCCTTTGTGTGCCATCTGCGGGACACCGTTATCCTGCAGGAACTTCGCTGGCATGTAGCTCATCTTCGAGACGGCTAGCATCAGCGGCATGAGGTTCTCCTCGCGTACCAGTCGCAGTACCAGAGCGTGGGTGGCAGCTCCCCTGGGGTGACTGTTCACCGCATCGTA
>PIVL01000569.1 GCA_003354145.1 Paracoccaceae bacterium | reverse complement strand
CGCTGGTTGCCGAAAATGGCCACCGGAGAGATGGTTTGTGCCATCGCCATGACCGAGCCGGGGGCCGGATCGGACCTGCAATCGATCCGCACTTCGGCCAAAATGGATGGCAATGAATACGTCATCAACGGCTCGAAAACGTTTATCACCAACGGGCAATTGGCTGATTTGATCATAGTGGTCTGCAAAACTGACCCGGAAAAGCGCGCCAAGGGCATTTCGTTGATGGTGGTGGAGACCCAGGGGTTGAACGGCTTTCGTCGCGGTCGAAATCTTGACAAGATAGGTCAAAAAAGCGCTGATACGTCTGAGTTGTTTTTTGATGACGTGCGGGTCGGGCCCGAGCATTTGCTGGGCGGCGTTGAGGGGCAGGGCTTTTATCAGCTGATGCAGCAACTGCCGCAGGAACGGCTGGTTGTGGGGCTCAAGGCTGTGGCCGTGATGGAACGCGCGGTTCAGGAAACCGTCGATTATACGTCGCAGCGCAAAGCATTTGGCGGCACTCTTTTGGACCTGCAAAACACAAGGTTCAAGCTAGCCGAAGCTAAGACCATCGCCCATATCGCACGGGTCTTTGTCGATAATTGCGTCGAACGTCTGATGGCGGGCGAGCTGGGCGTTGAAACCGCCGCGATGATCAAATGGTGGTGTACCCAGATGCAGTGCGACGTGGTGGACGAGTGCCTGCAATTGCATGGTGGCTATGGCTATATGAGCGAATATCCGATTGCGCAGATGTATGCCGATGCGCGGGTTCAGAAAATCTATGGTGGCGCAAATGAAGTCATGAAAGAGCTGATCGCACGGTCTTTGGTCGGCTAGAGCATTTCACACCGACTAGAAATCGTGGGGGATTGAACGAAGCCGCTCGTCGTATGCTTTTCTCACGTGACTTTTTAAGAGTCGTTGCGACAGTTTAAAATGTGCCCCTATTTTTGTGAACTCACGGTGAAGCGCAATTTCTATTGGGACAGTTTATCTGGGTGATGTCTCTTCTTCCATCAGTTTTGCCCTGAAGACTTCTGCGGGTGTTTGATAGCCCAGACACTTGCGCGGCGTCGCGTTAAGGCGGTCGCAAATCGACCTCAGATATCGATTTGTGAACGCCGTGGGGTCAGCCTTGCGCGGTAGGTAGCGACGAAGGCGGTTGTTGGTGTTCTCGACGGTGCCCTTTTGCCAAGGTGATTGTGGGTCGCAGAACCACGGATCAACGCCGAGACCCGCTTTCAGGTGCCGCCATGCTGTGAACTCTGTCCCACGGTCAAAGGTGATCGAGCGACGGGCATTTGCAGGCAGGGGAGATAACCCATCAATCAGGCCTTCCATCACCGGTTTTGATTGACGATCCAGGTTCTTGAGAACCACCGCGAACCGACTGACACGTTCCACGAGTGACATTATGTTGGCTTTGCCAAACTCCTTGCGGAACATGACCAAATCGCACTCCCAATGGCCGAACTGGCTGCGGTCGGCGATCACGTCAGGACGATGCGCAATGGCCAGTTCATCAAGGAACCGACGCCCATGATGCCTGCGCGTTCCACGTGGTCTACGACGGTGGCGATGTTCGGGCAGATGGCGGTACAACTTCTCAGCACGGCCGTCTTTCGAATAGGCATATCGATAGATCGTCTCGTGGCTGACGCGGCTTGGGTGGCGCTCCAACCGCATGCGCCCGGCGATCTGCTCTGGCGACCAAC
>PIVL01000262.1 GCA_003354145.1 Paracoccaceae bacterium | reverse complement strand
AACCCCACCGATTCCGCGTTTTTTGACGTTCCTCCCAAGACCCGAGCGCGGCTTGCCGCCTTTGGCATGACCAAACGCGCCGGGCGATCGGCGGAAAACGATGATGTGCTGGCCGCTGTGATGAATGCAGGCACCGATACCGTTTGTCTGGTCGGCAAATCGCATGACTATCACGTTGAAACGGCGCTGGGCATCTCTCTGGACGAGAACACCGAAAACATCGCCAGATCAATGGCCTATATCGTCGATCAGGGCCGCGAAGCGCTGTTTGATGCGGAACATTTCTTTGATGGGTACAAGGCCAACCCTGCCTATGCGATCAAGGCCATCACCGCCGCCTTTGACGCGGGTGCCCGCTGGATCGTGCTGTGTGATACCAATGGAGGCACGCTTCCGCATGAGGTGGCTCGGATCGTCAGCGAAGTAATTGCCGCGGGTATTCCGGGCGATCACCTTGGCATTCATACCCACAACGACACCGAAAACGCGGTGGCAAATACTCTGGCCGCGATCAACGCCGGGGCGCGGCAATTGCAGGGCACGCTGAACGGGCTGGGCGAACGCTGTGGCAATGCCAATCTGACTTCGCTGATCCCGACTTTGCTGCTGAAAGAACCTTATGCCAGCCAGTTTGAAACCGGCGTTGATATGGACGGCCTTGCCAGTCTGACCCGCGTGAGCCGGATGCTGGATGACATACTGAATCGTGTGCCAATGAAACAGGCGGCCTATGTGGGGGCCTCGGCCTTTGCCCATAAAGCAGGGCTGCATGCCAGCGCGATCCTGAAGAACCCGGACACCTACGAGCATGTTGAGCCGTCGATAGTCGGCAATGAGCGCATCATTCCGATGTCCAATCAGGCCGGGCAGTCCAACTTGCGCCGTCGTCTGGCCGAGGCCGGGCTGGATGTGCCCAAGGGCGATCCGGCGTTGGGGCGCATTCTTGAGCGGATAAAAGAGCGCGAAGACGATGGCTATTCCTATGACACCGCGCAGGCCTCGTTTGAGCTGCTGGCGCGTGATGAACTGGGCATATTGCCGGACTTTTTTGAGGTAAAGCGCTACAGGGTTACGGTTGAACGACGCAAGAACAAGCGCAACCAGATGGTCAGCTTGTCAGAGGCGGTTGTCGTGCTGAAAGTGGATGGCGAGAAAAAACTGTCGGTCAGCGAATCTGTTGATGAGGCAGGCAATGATCGCGGCCCGGTGAATGCGCTGTCTAACGCTTTGGCCAAGGATCTTGGCTCTTATTCTGCGATCATCAACGACATGCATCTTGTCGATTTCAAGGTGCGTATTACCCAGGGCGGCACCGAGGCCGTGACCCGCGTGATCATTGACAGCGAAGACGGGCAGGGGCGGCGTTGGTCGACCGTTGGCGTCAGCCCCAACATAGTTGACGCTTCGTTCGAGGCGCTGCTGGATGCGATCCGCTGGAAACTTGTCCGTGATGTGAACGCTGAATGATCCTGCAAGTTCTGAAATTTGCAGCGATATCAGTGGTCGGTACTGGTTTGGTGGCGCTTGGTCTTATTGCCTCCCAACCACCAAATTCTCTTGAGGCAGGGGATGTGGGCTTGGATTTTTCAGATTTGACCGGGGGCGCAGAGGTCGCGCAAACCAGCGTATCCATGCGCGATGGCTTTGATCTGCAAATCCGTGATTATCCAAATGCTTCCGGGCCATTACTGATCCTTGTGCATGGCTCTGGCTGGCATGGGCATCAGTTTTTGTCGCTGGCCGCAGAATTGCAGCAAAATGCGCATGTGGTGGTGCCGGACCTGCGTGGCCATGGCCCCAAACCGGGGCGGCGAGGAGACGTGGACTATATTGGTCAGCTAGAGGATGATCTTGCAGACCTGATCGCCACATTTGCCAAGCCGGGGCAAAAGGTGGTCCTGTTGGGCCATTCTTCGGGGGGTGGTTTGGTCACGCGACTGGCGGGCGGCGAACACGGGGCATTGCTGGATGGCGCGATTCTTTTGGCACCGTTCCTGCAATATGATGCGCCAACAACGCGAACAGACTCTGGCGGTTGGGCGCAGGTCTTACTTCGCCGGATGATTGGGTTAAGCATGCTGAACATGGCGCAGATTACGGCGTTGAACCATTTGCAGGTGATCCAGTTCCGCTTTCCCAAATCTGTGCTCGAAGGTCCGCTGGGCGACACCGCAACCTCTGCCTATTCTTACCGGCTAAACACATCTTATGCACCACGCCGGGACTATTTGGGCGATATAGCGGGATTGCCGGATTTTCTGCTTGTTGTTGGCAACAAGGACGAGGCATTCGTGGCCGCAGAATATGAACCAATGATGTCTGCTGTGTCGGAAAAAGGACGCTATGTACTGGTGCCAGAGACCTCTCATCTGGCCATCGTTGATGCACCAGACACATTGGTCGAAATCCGGAGCTATCTGAATGGGCTTTGATGCCGATCTGACAGCCTGCGCGGAACTGGTGCAGCGCGCTGATCCAAACAGGTTCAATTCCGTTATGGCCGTTCCTGTCACGGCCCGCCGTGTGTTATTCCCGCTCTATGCGCTAAATGTCGAAGTCGCGCGGGTACCTTGGGTGACCCAAGAAGCAATGATTGCAGAAATGCGCCTGCAATGGTGGCGTGATGCGGTGGCTGAGATCGTCAAAGGTGGTGTTGTACGCCGTCACCAGGTGGTCACACCGCTGGCAGGTATACTTAAGCCGGATTTGGCAGCATTGCTGGACGAAATGATTTCCGTGCGTCGATGGGATATTTACCGCGATCCGTTTGAAGATGCGGCGCATTTTCGGCGATATATCGACCGTAGCTCTGGCACATTGATGTGGGTCGCTGCGCGTTCGTTGGGCGAGGCAGACGAACAGATCGTGCGTGATTTTGGCTTTGCAACCGGCGTAGCAAACTGGCTTCAGGCGATCCCTGAACTGGTTGAGCGAAAGCGCATTCCGCTGTTGGATGGAACATCTGATGGGGTCAGGACCTTGGCGCAAGAGGCCTTGTCGCGGCTAGAGAACGCCCGGACATTCCGCGCTAAAGTGTCAAAAGCAGCCCGTCCGGCCCTGCTGGCTGGCTGGCAAACCAAAGCGCTGCTGCAGCAGGTAATCCGCGAGCCGAGCCGTGTTGCAAATGGTGCGTTAGGTCAAAGTGAGGCCACCAAACGTGCCTCTCTGATGTTTAAAACAATGACCGGCCGCTGGTAACGCCCGGTCCTCCAATTCTTCTCGTTCCAAATACCTCCCGCCGGAGGCATCCTGCGATTTAATTCATGAACCCCGGGGCAAAGAAATAGAACCCATAGGCTACCAATACCGCTGGAATTGCGGAATAAAGCGTCGCCAACATGGCCACCTTGGGATTAAGCGCAATCGCCGGGAACAGGGCATCGCCATCATTGGAAATCGCATTGCCCATGAGGGCCGAGAATGGGATCAATCCATTGATATAAAGGGTCGTAACCAGCACCTGCGGTCCACAGCCGGGAATGAACCCAATCACAATTGCAACCAACGGCAGCAAAACGGCGATCGAATTGAACATCGTCTTCAGGTCCAGCCCGGCGTAGGCGACGACGTAGTCAAACGCCAGATAGGCGCCAATGACCCAGACCGCGATGAAACTGGTTTCTTCCGCCATGCGGGTGATTGGTGAATCCTTGGCGTTGGTCATCGCCTGAACCGTCGATGTTGACCAGATCAGCAGTCCGGCCGCGATTCCGGCAAGCCCGACCCAGATCATGAAATCACCATATGTCGCGACCAGATCAATCTGAGCCAACTGCGAGACGCCGATAACCAAACCGGGGACTGCAACCAGCAAATACAGAATGTCCTTGGGTCGGGTGCGACCGATCAGCGGTGCAAGCTCGCATTGGGCGGAAGTATTGGCTTGTGTCTCACCAATCTTAAGCGCATCAATGATCCAACCAGTGGTTACACCAACAGCCAACGACAGAGGCAGCACGACAAGAGCCGCATCAGGTCGCGTGGCGATCAACAAAAAAGCGGCGTCGCCCATTGTTGCCGTGAGTGCAGCAACCACCGCTCCAAACCCAACATTGCCGGATGAATAGGCGGCAACCACCACCACGGCTCCTCCACATCCCGGCGTTGCGCCCAGAATTGATGCAAGCGGCACCTGAAAGCCGCGCGCTTTGCGCAAGGACTCGCCAATATCAAAATTGAACAAGCGCTCCGCCCCATAAAACAGCAACAAAGTAGCCGCAACAAAGGCGGCAACCTGTACATAGGCGTCCACCATAAGGCCGCGCGTCATCTCTCCCAGGCTGCCCGGTGCGGCGGCTAGCGAGAGATATATCAAAACCACAGCCAGCCGTTTCAGGCGAAACGGTCCAAACCTATCTTTTTGTAGGGTCGAAAGGGATTCAAAGTCGGGCGTCGATGAAGTCGGGTGCATGGGCTACCTGAGATTGCGAATTATTCTCAACAACAAATAGACACTGAAACTTATTTGGCAAGGGAAATAATTCACGCATTCCTGAAAGACGGTTGATGAAGAGCGTAGGGTGGGTGAAAACCCACGCATATTAGCCCGGGTGCGTGGGTTTTCACCCACCCTACGCTTTGTCGTCGCGGTTCGGGACTAATTTGCGCCGTCAGGCCATTTCGGGGTCTGGACGCAGCACCAGCCACAGTAACGCACCACCAGCCAGTACCAGCAGTGGGACCATTGCCATGTTCACCGCGTTCCAGCCCTCGACTGGTGTGCCACCGGAACAGTTCATCAAACCACCTGACGCAAGCGAGGCCATGGTAACGCCTCCAAAGACAATCAAATCGTTCAGCCCCTGCATCCGTCCGCGTTCCTGCGGTTCATGTGCCGAGGCCAGCATCGTTGTGGCTCCGATAAAGCCAAAGTTCCAGCCAATGCCCAGCAAAATCAGCGCCACAAAGAAGTGTCCAAGCTCGACCCCGCTTAAGGCCACCGTTCCAGCGGCAAGCAAGATCAGCAATCCCGCGCCCATGATCCGTTCGACACCGAACCGGTTAATCAAATGTCCTGTGAAAAAAGACGGAGCAAACATCGCCAGGACATGGCCAGATACCACGTCAGCAGCATTGTTCTGCGTGAACCCACAGCCGACAACGGCCAAAGGCGTCGATGTCATCATCAGGTTCATCAGCGAATAGGATACCGTTCCACATATTACCGCAACTGCGATGCGCGGCGTCTTGATCAGCTCCCAGCGGGTACGCCCACGTGGCGCATCTGCTGACGGTGCATCAGGTTTTGGGATGTCCAACACGAAAAACAACCCGGACCCAACCACATTGATCGCGACGACCATGAGATAAGCGCCAAGAAACGGGATCACAAAGGCATCGCTGGTCAGTTTCATCAATTGCGGCCCGATAACCGCTGAGGCCAACCCACCCGCCATCACGTAGGAAATCGCTTTGGGTCGGAACTCATCTGAAGCAGTATCAGTGGCAGCAAAGCGATAAAACCCATGAGCGCTCATGTATACGCCGGTCAACAGGCTACCAGCCAGGAATATCGGAAACGAACCCAGATATAGTCCCGCAGCCCCGACAACAGCCCCTGATGCGCCACCGGTTGCGCCGACAAGAAACCCGGCCCGGCGGCCATATTTCTGCATGATGGCCGACATCGGTGTCGCCATGAACATCGACGACAATACGATCAGCGAAATTGGCAGTGTCGCAAGACAAACATTAGACGCTAGTGATTGTCCCGCCAAACCACCGATAATAAAGATAATAGGCATCTGCGCACCAAGGAACGCCTGTGCAGCCACCAGCACCACCACATTTCGTTTGGCGCGTGAATTGTTAACATGTGTCATTGCGCAGTGCCTACCTTCGAATTTGACAGGGTACAAGCAGCTTGCACAAACGTGCACGCGGCGTAATGTCCACCCATGAAACGCGCATCAGACACTCCTATGCATTTGTTGTTATTGGCCGGTTCCGGCGAAGCGCGGATCATTGCCGATCGTCTGGCTGCGTCCGGGCATCTACGGGTCACGGCATCGCTACTTACAATGCCACGCAGCTTTGGCCCGTTGTCAGTTCCGACGCGTCTGGGCCGGTTTGGTGGCGATGACGGGCAGGCACAATATTTGCGCAAACAAGGGGTTACGGCGGTTCTGGATGCGACGCATCCGTTTGCTACCCACATAAGCGCGCAAACAGCAAAAGTCTGCGCGGACCTTGACCTGCCCCATGCGCAAGTGTTGCGCCCGGATTGGCAGCCTGTGGCCGGGGATCAATGGCGAGAGGTTGCTGATGAATACGCCGTTGCGGCCTTGCTCACAGACCAGCAACGAGTGTTCACTACTACCGGGCGCGCCACGCTGGATGCTTTGGCGTGCAACAGTTCAGCGCAGTTTTTTGTACGCCAGATGGAGGAGCGCGCAGATGATCCGGACCAGCCCAATGTGCGCTATATCTCGGGCAGGGGGCCGTTTTCTGTTGAGGATGAGATACGCACGCTTTGCGACCTCGATATTGATGTTCTGGTTGTAAAAAATAGCGGTGGCTTGCCTAGCCGAACCAAACTTGACGCCGCCCGTGCTCTTGGGATCAAAGTGATCCTGATTGCGCGTCCGCCGTTTTTGGATGTGAAACGTCTGGAAACGGTTGAAGCCGCAATGAATTGGATAGACGCCTTATGAGCACAGGACGCATCATCACTAGCCCGGCCTGCGTTGCCGAAGGGGCTGATTGGCTGGCGGCATATGAGCCGCGCTTTGCCGCCGCATTGGATCAGACAGGTCCATTGCCCCTGCGCCTTCGTCCTGACGGATTTGCCCAGCTTCTAAGCGCGATTGTCAGCCAGCAGGTCAGCGTTGCATCGGCCAACGCGATCTGGGGGCGAATGAAAGAGGCCCGCCTGACCGGTCCGCGCAAGATCATGGC
>PIVL01000568.1 GCA_003354145.1 Paracoccaceae bacterium | reverse complement strand
TTTTCCTTACCTCGTCTTGTCATGCGGGCCCAAAGCCCGTTCCTCGGGAAAATGATTCACTGGATCATTTTCGGAACCCTCAGAACTCCGTTCAGGTCGATAGAAAAGACGGGGGGCGCTCTCATGGTTTGCAAGCAAACCACTGCCGCGCAGCGGACCATACCCCACTCACACTGCGAGAACCATGCCCCGACTGCGACGGCCAAATGCGCATCATCGAGACATTCCGACGAGGTCAAATCCCAAGATCCCGCGCACCGCCCAGAAAGGACGCCGCATGACGAGATGCACGTCACTCTTTCTCAGTCATACCCTGGATTGCCAGACATTCAGGGCCCGCAAGGGCCGCTAACGGGCAAGATGGTGATCGCACCATTGTCGCTTTGGCTGAAGTGAGTGCATTCTATGAACGGGCAGGCCATTTGCCTAACCCAGATGCAGTAGATCACGAGGAAATGCGTCTGGGCACCATCTGGGAAAAATTGAAGCAAAACCCATCGCAAGGTTTGGTCGATGCTGACGAGTTGGGATTGCTTTCAAAACATAAGGCTTCTGCGACCAATTGGCGAGACGAGCCGGGGGACGAGCAAATCCCGGACAGTCTTGATGACATCTTTGATGATGACGCGCTGGAAATGGATGAGGATGCCGTTGTGCTCCGGCACGTGACTCCATCTGCTGAGCGTCACCTGCCTGACCATCGGGCTGAGTTCGTGCCGTGTATGGATTTTGACAAGTATACCGACAAGTTCGAAGAGGTTCAGGCTGCATTGGAAGCTGGCGAGCGCAAAGCGAGGCCCGTGAAAAAGTGGGCTGTGATTGAACCTGTTGAAGGTGATTTCTTTATCCGCAACGGCCTTTTGGCACTGGTCGCTGAAAAATCCGAGATGACCGCACGTGGCGGTTCACGTGACCATCGTCTTCGCGTCATCTTTTCGAACGGCACGGAAAGTGATCCACTTATGTCATCGTTTCGAAAATCTTTGAATGATGACAAGGCCTCCAAGCTTATCGAAAAGGTGGGGCTTGGGCCACTGGATGCGGAGTGGGAAGCTGACAGAGTTGGCGTTTCGGGGACGATCTATGTCGCGCGATCCCTGTCTGATGATCCCGCGATCAAAGATCAAAGGAAAATACTGCACAAAATTGGGGTTACCAGCCAAGATATCAGAAGGCGCGTCGCTGATGCGCGGAACGATCCGACTTTTCTCTTGGCCCCAGTTGAGGTTGTCACCACCTTTGAGCTGGAAAATCTCCCGCGCGAAAAGGTGGAACATTTGCTCCACAGGTTTTTTGAAAGCGCCAGGCCTTCAGAACTCTTCATTCTGGATCGGTTCGGCAAAAAGGTGCACCCGAAAGAGTGGTTTTACGTGCTCCCCGAGCATGTCAGCCAAAGGCATTTCAACACCGGCAATTGGCCCTCCAAACCTGATAACAGCTCCGAGAGTTACCAAATAACCATTCACGGTTTGCGGTTTTCGGGGCGTGAAGCTGTAGTGTTCTGGGGTATCCTGCTCGGGATCCGTGGGGCGCGCCTGAACGCCATTCAGAAGATCAGTCGCGAGGCGGACAAAATCTTCGGCTACCAGGGTTTCCATTTCAGTTTCGCCGAATGGTAGACGCTGAAAGTAGCTGAGCATCTGGGATTTTGATGATCCGAAGCCGACAGAAGATGAGTCAATATAATCCTGAACACAGGC
>PIVL01000567.1 GCA_003354145.1 Paracoccaceae bacterium | reverse complement strand
ATAGCCAAAAACCGCAAAAAGCGGGTGTTCAGGGAGAGTGTTAATGACCGATCAAGGGCCAGAAAACCGACCGCTAAGCGAAGAAGAACTTCAGGAACTTGTATCCTCATCTGACGCCGGTGCCCGAAGTCCCGCCGGAGCCGTTGGCACCTTACTGGCCGTTGTCGCCGTTACCTGGGCTGTGTTTCAGGTGCTTCTGGCGTCCCCCCTTGCACCCTATATTTTACCCGGTGATCTGATCAACAACTCGCGTCAGATCCATCTGGGTTTTGCTATTTTCCTCGCCTATCTGGCCTATCCCGCATTCAGATCCTCGCCCCGCAATTATGTGCCTATTCTGGATTGGGTCTTTGCGCTGGTCGGAACGTTTACCGCGCTTTATGGCTATTTCTTTTACAACAAGATCGTCAATTCCGGTGGTCTTGCTGATGACGTGGACAAGTGGTTCGCTCTGCTGGGTTTGCTGTTGTTATTCGAGGCCGCGCGCCGCGCGCTTGGCCCGGCAATGGCGATTATCGCCGTCATCTTTTTGTTCTACGTCTTCTTTGGCTCGTCCGACCTCATCCCGGACGTGATCCGCTGGAAAGGCGCGTCGCTGAAAAAAGCCATGAGCCATATGTGGATCACTTCAGAGGGCGTGTTTGGCATTGCCTTGGGTGTTTCGACAAAATTCGTGTTCCTGTTTGTTCTGTTCGGCTCGCTTCTCGATAAAGCCGGGGCCGGGAATTATTTCATCAAAATGGCGTTTGGCGCGCTTGGCCACCTCAAGGGCGGCCCAGCCAAAGCTGCCGTTGTCGGCTCGGCTGCGACCGGTCTGATTTCGGGCAGCTCAATCGCGAACGTTGTAACCACCGGGACATTCACCATTCCGTTGATGAAACGCGTTGGGTTCTCGTCAGAAAAGGCGGGTGCGGTCGAAGTGGCCAGTTCGGTGAACGGTCAGATTATGCCGCCAGTGATGGGGGCCGCGGCCTTTTTGATGGTGGAATATGTCGGCATTTCCTATGTCGAAGTGATCACCCACGCCTTCCTGCCAGCCACCATTTCCTACATCGCGCTGGTCTATATCGTGCATCTGGAAGCGGTGAAGAACAACATGCCAACCCTTGGCAACCGGGTTGTGTCCATGGGCAAAACCATCGGCGGCATGGCAGCGTTCTTCGCAGGCTTTGCACTGCTCTGCTACGGCGTTCAATACCCGGTTGGCTGGATCGTGTCGTTGATGCCGGACAATGCGCCTTGGGTGTTGGCTCTGTTGGTCTTTGTGGCCTATCTGATCCTGCTTAAAGTCGCGTCTTCGGTGGATGATCTGAAGGCAGATGATCCAAACGCCGAGAAAGTCGAATTGCCGGTTATCGCAGAAATCTACAAGGCCGGACTGTATTACATCCTGCCAATCATTGTGCTGGTGTATTTCCTGATGATCGAGCAGAAATCGCCCGGTCTGTCAGCCTTTTGGGCGACCATGCTGTTGTTTGTCATCCTGCTGACCCAACGCCCCCTAAAGGCGTTGTTCCGCGCGCAGGGTGATTTGGCTGGCAACATGAAGGATTCTGTTGTGGATCTGGTTCAGGGCCTGATTGATGGCTCGCGCAACATGATCGGTATTGGTCTGGCAACCGCGACTGCGGGTGTGATTGTTGGCACGGTCACGCTGACTGGTGTTGGTCAGGTTATGGCCGATCTGGTTGAATTCCTGTCT
>PIVL01000566.1 GCA_003354145.1 Paracoccaceae bacterium | reverse complement strand
TTTTTAATTTTTAGGGATAAAAAATACATATCATAGATAGTGAATCTTGTCAATATTTATAACTATATCAAATAGTTATATTTTACTTGCTTAGAAAAAACCAACCCAGAAAGTTGAGTAAGTAATATATCGTTATGCCTTATTCGGCATGAGTTGCTATGGAATAATTCGATTTCACTATATGCATTTTGAACATCATTTTTATAAGGAGATTGGGTAGCTTTTAAAATATATAAATTTATTTAAGAGAATACGATTGAGCACAAAAAATACTTAAAAAGAAACACCCTCTCAGATTTAACCATTAAAGATGGAAATCATTGAAGGATAAGCAAAATGTTGAATTCAAAAATTTTATCTAAATTTTCTTTTTTAATTACGAGCCTCTTGCAGAAACTAAGAGAATTCACAGCGAATAGTTTATGAAGGACCCATCTTCATGTCATTTTGATTTTTTTTTGCCAAGCAAAGGCTAAAGTACAGCTATTAAGACATAGTTATCCCTCAGCATTCATCTCCGCCAGTGTTATTATCATATTATTTCAATAAGTTTTAAATTCAAGTGACAAAACGCATAAGCTGATCCGCTGTTAATACTATTATGCCAAACATAAGATGAGTCATGACTTTCGCATGACCGCGGACTCTAACCATCTTTCCTCCAAATTCATCTTTTAGCCGACCATTGACCCTTTCTACATTGGATCTTTCATTATAGCGGATATCAGCCGGGTTTTTAAAATTTAAAAATTTACAACGTTTCTCTTCGGCTTTGAGTTCTTGTTTCCTTTCTTTATTGCCACGAGGGTTCATGTCGATGATTGGAACATGCCCCAGAGATCGGCTATGCTGTTTTATAATTGGAGAATCATATGCCGAATCCATCAAATCATATAAATTGCTTACCTTCTGACTGGTAAGTTCCGCCAGGGGAAGTGCGACCTGACTGTCGTGTACCGAAGCTGATGTCAAAATACAGCTTATGGGGATATGGCCATCCGCTGCATCAATATGTAATTTGTATCCGGCCCAGGATTTTTTATAGCCCTTGCTGTTCATCTTGGTTCCCACATCGCACGCCTTGGGCAAGTCTTCGAGCATTTCTTTGGCCCCCATGGATTGCTGACGTTCCAATCGGGTTCGCTCCTTTATTCGTACTTCACCTTTTCTGGGGCGACCTCTTTTTTTCTTTTGTTTCACAGCTTTTATCTTTTTCATCGGTTTTTCTCGGGCATCAATAGAAGTAGAGTCCCTTGATATGTGGCCGGTAATTTTATCCCCCACATGGTCCTTGATGACACTGGCATGAACGATCTGAGCCAAACCTGATTTTGAAAATTCATTAAACGCACGGGAAAATGATGACTCATGAGGTACTTCGCAGGCTTTTTGCCAACCACAAATCCTACGCAAAGATGGGCTAATCTTCAGCCTGTCAATTAGTGCCCTGGTCGTATCTATATTATAAATCGCCTTTGCTATAAAGGCTCTTGCTATCTGTTTCCTGTTTTTGGGAGATTGGCCTTTCCAGTATTTTGGAACTCGAACCATTTCTTCTATTCGGATAAGCTCCAAGGTGGTTACCAAGCTTTTCAGTTTCTCTGTAAGTGGTTCTTCTATTTCTTTTTCAATAAATGGAAAAAGAACCTCTTGTACCTCAAACCATATCTGTGATAATTTTCTCATAAAGTCGCTTCTTTGG
>PIVL01000261.1 GCA_003354145.1 Paracoccaceae bacterium | reverse complement strand
AGTCTTGGTGAATGGTCCGACTTCGCGTGCAAACTCCTTGGAATGCAACAGGTTGACCGTGGCGGGCGCAACCTGAGCTTTCGTATGGACGACCGCAAACAACGGCTTGTCGTAGCCGACGAACCGGGCGATGCGCTCGCATTCATGGGGTGGGAAGTTGAAAGCGCTGATGATCTTCAAAGCTATGCGGCGCGACTTGAGGCCGCCAATGTTCCTGTTGCTCTTGGAAGCCAGGAACTGGCGGATCGTCGCTTTGTTCAACAGCTGATCTGTTTTGATGATCCTGCCGGAAACCGTATTGAACTGTTCTTCAACCCGATGATTGATTCCCAGCCTTTTGTTCCCGGGCGCCCCCACAGCGGTTACAAAACCGGTGCGGTCGGCATGGGCCACGCAGTACTGCAGGTTAAAAACCCCGATGCTCTGGTGCCATTCTACACCAAACTTCTTGATTTCAAACTTAGCGATTATGGCCTGAAGCCTGTTCCTCTTTATTTCTTTCACGTCAATGGACGGCATCACAGCTTTGCGCTTGTGGGAAGCGGGCAGGCGGGATTCCATCATTTCATGATCGAATTCGGCTCGCTGGATGATGTCGGTCAGGGCCATGACCTGGCCATCCATGAAGACCTGATTGCTTATACTCTTGGCCGTCACACCAATGACTGGATGACATCGTTTTATGCGCACTCTCCGTCCGGTTTCTTTGTCGAAAATGGATGGGGGGGACGGATCATCGACACCGAAACATGGGAGCCGCACGAGACTTCAGTCGGACCCAGCTTTTGGGGACATGACCGCCCATATTTGCCCGACGACCTTCGGCAAAAATTCAAGGAAATGCGTATGGAGTTAGCTGCGCAAGGTATTCAGGGTCCGCCAATCGTGGACTGCCCATGGCTGTACAGCGAAATCGCAAAATCACAATAAGACCAGGGAATACTGGACGATGAGCACAACCCATTTGACTGATTTCGACGTTGCAATTGTCGGCCTGGGACCGACGGGAGCAACTCTTGCTGCCTTATTGGGGGATATGGGGCAACGTGTTCTGGTTCTGGACCGCGAAGCGGACATTTACGACCTTCCCCGCGCTGTACATCTGGATGACGAAACCATGCGTGTTTTGAATTGGGTTGGTATTGCGGATGATTTTCAGAACAATGTCATTATCAACAAAGGCATGCGCTTTGTGGACTCGGAGGGCAATCTGCTTCTGGATTGGCCGCGCCCGCAAGAAGTTACCTCAAACGGTTGGAACGCCAGTTATCGTTTCCACCAACCTGACCTTGAGCGCGCGTTACGATCGGGACTGAAGAAACGTGAAAACATCACCATTCTTCTGGCACACGAAGCCGAGCATGTGGAAGACACGGGTGAAATGGTGCGCCTGAGCTATCGCAACAAAGTGGATGGCTCGGCCCATGAAACCACTGCGTTGTACGTCGTAGGCTGCGACGGAGCGAATTCGACAATCCGCCGCACGATCGAAACGCCTATGGAATCGCTGGGGTTTAATCAACGCTGGTTGGTTGTCGATGTCATGTTGAAACACGAAATGCCGGAACTTGGCGACCACACCCTGCAGTATTGCGACCGTGAAACGCCTTCGACCTATTGCCGGAATGTAGGCCTGCGCCGCCGCTGGGAATTTGCGCTCCCCGATAACGAGACCGACGAGGAAGCCTCTGACTTGGGCAATGTCTGGAAGCGGCTCTCGAAATGGGTGACACCCGAAAATTCACTTATCGAGCGCCGCGCGATTTATATGTTCAAATCTGAAGTTGCGCGCGACTGGGTCAAGGGGCGCTTGGTGATCGCTGGTGACGCTGCGCATCTCACGCCACCATTTATGGGTCAGGGATTGTGCGCTGGCATCCGCGACGCTGCAAATCTGGCGTGGAAGTTGTGGTTCAGTTGCCAGAGCGACAATGGCCCGACGCTGCTTAAGTCCTATGAAACGGAACGCAAACCCAATGTAACCGAATACATCCGTGTCGCGGTCCAACTTGGTGAATTGATCAATCGAATGGGATCGTCCGGAAAAGCAGAAGCCCCACAACAGATGAAAAGCCTGCAAAGCGAATTGGGAGAGGGGCTTGGTGATTCCGACGACCCAGTTCGAGGAACGCTTTTCAGTCAGTCGGTTCTGAGCAATGGGCGGCGGCTGGACGATGAAGTTGGTCACCAAGCGGTCTTGGTCACTTCGCATCCGATTGACCCGAGTGAGGCATTTCCGGGCCTTCAAATCATAGATGCGTCTGGTGAGCCATCAATGACAGAGGAACTGGCCGCTATTGGTGCTGCGGCAGTTCTGGTGCGTCCGGACAAACGTGTGCTGGGTGTCGCTCGTTCGACAGAGCAAACCGCAAGCCTCTTGCAAATTGGGGCTCAAATATTTTCCTCGGACCGCACTTTGCAGCACGAGTGAGTTGGCCCCACAGGCACTTTCGCTGAAAGCAGCAAATTCAATTGGACCACATGTTAAAATATCCGCGCATCAGGGATATTCAATCCAGGCAAAGCGAAGCGTTCCATCGGTGGGGTCAGTCCAGTTCGAACTAATCTCACTTTTTAGGTCGGACGCGTGCCGCGCTTTTATCGGCAAATGCGGCCAGGCGCGCGCGGGCATCGGGTTGTGTGTTTACGACTCCCGCGACGACCGCCTCTGTATACGCCGCATCCATGGCAGACATATTCTGAATGTGGCTTACAGCCGAACAGATCGCGAAATTCGAAAGAGGCAGGTTCCGTGCCGCTTTGTGCGCCAGCTCCAACGCTGCCTCAAAGCTTGATCCTTCTACAATATACTGAGCCAAGCCAAGGTCCACGGCTTCCTGTCCCTGATAGACGCGACCGGTGAGCATCATGTCAATCATTCGGGCTTTGCCCACGAGATCGGTCACCCGGATCGTTGCGCCACCTCCGGTGAACAGTCCGCGCTGTCCTTCTGGCAGAGCAAAATAGGCCGTTTGATCCATGACCCGAATGTGAGCTGAGCTTGCCAGTTCCAGACCGCCGCCGACGACCGCGCCCTGCAGGGCTGCGACGACCGGAACTCCGCCGTACTCCATTTTGTTGAACGCTTCATGCCAACGCAGGCAAACATGCATGAAGTCGGCAGGGCTACGGTCTTCGTCA
Source organism: Paracoccaceae bacterium (assembly GCA_003354145.1). Taxonomy (GTDB): domain Bacteria; phylum Pseudomonadota; class Alphaproteobacteria; order Rhodobacterales; family Rhodobacteraceae; genus NORP181. Next base: position 3,767 of record PIVL01000261.1, on the reverse strand, counting down.
TGATGTTCGATCAAGTCCAGACCCGCACAAAAGTGATCGCCCGATCCCGCGAGAACCACGGCTCTTACTCCGGCACGCGGTGCCGTCGAAAAAAACTCAACAAGTTCTTCAATGGTTTCGATATCCAGTGCATTGCGTTTCGCCGGGCGGTTCAGGGTTACAACCCAAACCCCGCCTTCATGTTCCTGAACAGCAAGGTTTTTGTAACGGGAGATATCGATCTGGATGGTCATGCTTTCGTCCTACCGAGGAAAATGAGGCTTGCAGAAAGAAAGCTGCTGGCCTGTCTTATCGCATCTTCATCTACTCGTTTTGCAGTTGGTGTCAAACCAATGCGAAACAGTCTCTGCCAGGGCAGGGTGCTTGCCCCTATCTCGCGCAGAAGCTGCGCCAGTCGGCAAGAGCGGCGGCGCGGCTGAGATTGAAATTGACGCGTGAAAAAAGGCGGCGCGCCCTGCTCAAGACAGTTTCTTCTGAGCCTCCCAGGCAAGCGATTTCTACAACTTTGCGGCAGACATTCCGGCTATTCTTCCGAATGAAACTGCAGACAACAAACCGTTACCGGACAAATAGCCCCAGTCTTCGGACCCGGAAACCCCGCAGGCCGCTCCGCCACTGGCGAAGAGATTGGGCAGAGGGTGGGAGCGTAAATCCAGTACTCGGGCATTCGTATCTACCAACAGCCCACCCTGCGTATGAAAAAGTGCCCCTGTGACCCTGGCGGCGTAAAAAGGTGCATTAAGAACGGGATGCTTGCTGAAATCCCGACCATGTGGGTCTTGCTGATCGCCTGCGGCAAAGCGGGCTATGTCTGCGAAGGTTTCAACAAGAATGGCTTCATCAACTTCGATGATATCCGCCAACTCACTCAGGCTGTCTGCTTTCAGGATCGCACCATGGTTTTCTGCCTGACGGAAATCTTCGAAATCGGCGACGATATTGCGTAATCTGTCGTCAAAGATGTTCCAGGCAATTGCGCCGGTTTGCTGTAGAACGCGCCGTGCCTGTTCGGAATAACCGTCGTGTTCGTTGGAAAACCGCTTACCTTCAGCGTTCAATTGAACCCCGCCCTCCATCATCAAAGCCCAGCTCATCAGAATGCCATGCGGCTGGCAAACCGAACCGTGCCCCTGAAACGAGCCAAGATGCTTTGTGGCCGCCCCAAGATCCTGCCCCCAACTGATCGCATCTCCCTGATTGCCTGTGTGCCCAAAGTAAAGCGCTTCTGCCATGTCAGGGATAAGCCGCCGGACCATCTCCGCGTTGCCACCAAAACCATTGCAGGCAAGAATGAGCGCCCTGCAGCCGATAACTTCACTGCTTTGATCCGGTCGCTCAATGCGAACCCCTTTCACAGCGTTTTGTTCATCTGCAAATATGTCTGTCACATGTGCGCCAGTCATGATGTCGATGTCGCAGGCCTCTACTGCTTTTATCAAACCAGCCATCAAGTCCGCACCCGAACGCGATACCGGTGCATGCATTCGTAGTTTGCTGTGACCGGGGTAGAGGAAGCCCTCGACAAGCGTCAGTTCAAGCCCGTGCTTTTCAACCAGCCAGTCAATGGCGGGTCCAGACGCACGGCACATTGCCTCCACAATCGAACGGTCCGCCTGATCACGCGACTTGTGCATGATGTCAGCAGCCATGATGTCGACGGAATCTACGACGTTCTTTTCATGCTGAATGCGGGTCTCACAGGCCGGGATCATGCCGGATGACAGGGCTGTGCTACCACTTGGAACCAGATCACGTTCCAACACCACGGGGTCAACGCCTGCGTCTTTTGCGGCCAGTGCGGCGATCAGCCCGCTGGCACCGGCGCCGATGATCAGAACCGGGACTTCAATGTCAAATAACTGACCTTCAGCCGGAAGTACGGGCATGTGCTATCCTTTCAGAGCGGCAATAACCTCATCACAAGTGGCCACGTCCGCGATGGTGGAAAGCGAACTGATCGAGCTGTCATGTGCTTTATCGCTGAACGCGGCGCAGCCATCTTCAAGCACAGTACAATGGAAGTCGCGCACATGGGCGTCCCGCAGGGTTGAAGCGACGCCGCCATTGGTGACGATGCCGCCGAATACCAACGATTTCAGTCCAGCACGTTGCAGCACCCATTCCAGCCGGCTTTGGTAAAAGGCTGAAAACGCGACCTTTTCCACGGTCAAATCCGCTGGCTGCAACGCGTCGAGCATCTGATGGCCAAATGCGCCCGGCTGAAAATCCCCCTTGCCCAGAAACGGGCGCAGTTTTCGCAGATGGGGGGAGATGAATGGCTCACCCCCTTTGCCGGGGACCAGCGTGAAATGGGTCGAAACGATCCAGCCGCCGGCCAGGCGCATGGCATTTGCAACGGCGACCAGACGGTCTGGCAAGGCGGCAATCGCATCGCTCTTTTGTTCCGCTCTGCCATAGGCCCCTTCGGGATGCAGAAAGTCGTTCTGCATGTCGACTAGCATCAGCGCGGTGGTTTTGGGGTCAAAATCGAGCATGGTTTACGCGACTCCCTTGCGGGTGATAATCAGATTGCCGAACTTATCGACCCTGCCCATCAGGTCTGGCTCGATACAGATGGTTGCGTCAGGTTGTTCCAGAATAGCCGGACCCGGAATGTCTGTGCCAACTGAAAGCGGCAAACGCTGATAGATGCCAGTTTCATGGAACGCCCAGTCAAACCAGACTTGCCGCGTGCCGGTGCGAGCGTCATTCAATGCCACGCCATCAGAAGGGGCCAGCAGGGTCAGGTCAAACTTTGGTCGCTTTCCGATGGCCGAGACCCGCAGGTTTAGTATCCGGATCGGAATGTTCACTAATGGTTTGCCGTAAACCTCGCGATACCGTGCCTCAAACGCCTTCAGAACCACGTCGGCGTCGATGCCGGTTTCGCCACCCTCAAAACTCAACGGCAGAGAAACGTCCACGGTGTGGGTCTGACCAAGATAGCTCATATCCAACTCAAACCTCACTTCTGAGTTTTCGAACTTAACGCCTGCGTTTTCCAGCAGGGCCAGACCATCGGTGGCCAGTTGCGAAAGCTGCGCGTCTAGTGCGGCCATATCCAGTTTCCCCAGAACGCCGTTTACAGTCTGGACAAAGTCATGGCGCATGTCGGCAATGGTGCAGCCGAGGGCAGAATTGATGCCGGGGTAACGTGGCACCAGCGCACTTTCCAAACCAACCTCTTTGATCAAAGCGCCCGCATGCAAAGCACCACCACCACCAAACGGCATGGCCAAGAAGTTCTTGGGGTCATACCCGCGTTCGATCGACACGAGTCGGATCGCACCCGCCATTTTGGAATTCGCCACGCGGATTACCGCTTCGGCGGCGGCCATGACCTCCAGCCCTAGCGGGCTGGCGATATGTTTGTTGATGGCGGATTTCGCGCCCTCAACGTCCAGCCTTTCCAGCTTGCCTCCGATGGGTTTATCCGCATTGATCCGCCCCAACACGACATTGGCATCGGTGACTGTCGGGCGTCCATTGCCAAGGCCGTAACAGACCGGTCCGGGGTTAGAGCCGGCACTTTCCGGCCCAACCTGTAGCAAGCCGCCGCGATCAACCCACGCGATAGAACCACCGCCTGCGCCAATCGTCGTCATTTCGATCATCGGCGTGCGTACCGTCAAGCCAAAATCGATGCTGGTCTGTGCCGCAAGCGCACTTTGCCCGTCCGCGACAAGCGAGACGTCAAAGCTTGTTCCGCCCATGTCACAGGTGATCACATTGGGAAAGCCTGCTTCGCCCGCGATATAGGCGCTGGC
>PIVL01000565.1 GCA_003354145.1 Paracoccaceae bacterium | reverse complement strand
ACGGGTTCAATTTCCGCGCCGCAGAAATTTTTCCGTTTGCAGACGTTCAAAACCGATCAGAGGCAACTTTCGGAGACCGGTCATTTGCCGCAGCGCCCACGAACTGGTAAGATGCGGACTTAGTTGCCGTAAAATGTAGAGTATCCAATGTCCGCTCTCAACTTCAGATATGGCTATCAGCCAACCCGTTAGGAAGCTAACCGCAGATCGATCCTTCCCAACCTTTCCAAAATGAAGTCCGCTGCGAAGGACACGTGCGCCTCGCATGCATTCGATTGGTGAATGGATATTACAACCTCGGATAATGGGGGCAATCCTACCTGACCATCAATGATCTTGAGGCCGGGTGGTATTACTGAGGCCTCCATTACTGACACCGAAGAGCTGTCCAGAATTGCCTTTTCCATCAATCCCAAACTGCGGGTTGAATATGCGACACGCCAAGAGCGGTCGATCCGCTGCAATGCGTCCAGAGCAATGTCTCGACACACACAACCCGTAGGGAATAGCACAAGTGAAAGAGGTGCATCAGGATCGTCCATGAAATCGGGTGAAGCAACCCAATGAAGCGGTTCATATCTTGCGATCTGTCCAGCCACGGCCTCCGGACGATGTGTGGCGATGACCACATCGAGTTGTCCTTGGTCAAGCATCGGAAGCAGATCGCTCGCATTGTCGCAGGTCACCTCGAACTGCAATCGGGGGTTTTCTTTCCTTAGGGCTGAGAGAATAGGTGGTATCAGGAAGGTGGCGTAGTCATCAGGGGCTCCAAACCTGACCAGCCCCTCCGCCTCAGGACGCTTAAGGTGAGACAGGGCAGCATCATTTGCAGCAAGTATGCGATTGGCATAAACCAACAGCGCCTCACCGACTGATGTAATGGAGACGGACTGACGACTACGCTCAAAAAGGCGTTTTTCGACGATATCTTCAAGCCGCTTGATCTGAAGGCTAACCGCCGATTGCGTGCGTCCAATGGACTGAGCGGCATGTGTAAAGTTACGATGCGCTGCTACGGCAACGAATGAGCGGAGCAGGTCAATTTCGAGATCACGTTTCATACTTCATGATTGCAATATCTCATCACGCTTAGCAATATAATTCGTTTCCGCAATCATAATTCTAAAACTACGGTCGTCTTAGGAGGTCCGTGCCATGCTAGGTCTATTTGCTCAATCCATTTTCGTGGCGACGCGTATCACTCCTCTGGCCAAACCGGCCACAGATCGCGATTGGCGCGCAAACGAAACAAAGAAGGTGGAACAGGAAAATGCAAAAGATCGACATCAGCAACCTCAAAACTCGAACGGGCGCAGTCGAACGAGTCTGGCAGATTGAAATACAGGCGACACCTGAAGACGTTGATAAAATCATCGACAAGGTGATGGAGGTCGATCCGCTGATTTATGGGCGCTACCAGCGTAACGCGTTTGTATCGGCTATTGGCAGCGAAACCTATCTGCCAGAAGAAAACTCAACTAGTGCCGTACATTTGGGGGTTGCCAACAAAGTGCAGACCTTCCCCAGTGTTCTGGTCGTTATCTCGATTGAACAGAACTCTGAAATTCTTGAGCGTGTTTTGGATGCAATACGTGATGTTCATCACTACGAAGAACCGTTGATCTTCATCAAGGATTGTTGGGCAAGTCGGGCCAGTTACGATCCACATAATTCGAACCCGAACCGTTGGTGGAACCGCGAAAAG
>PIVL01000564.1 GCA_003354145.1 Paracoccaceae bacterium | reverse complement strand
ACGGTCCACAACGACCAAGAGGGGAACGGTCCGACCCCCGCCACTGCCCGTCATAATTGACATGCCGGGCAGTGGCTCCAGTTTCGCACAGGAGCTGGTCAATTCATAAGACAAGAGGGTCAGTCAGCATTGCATACGCGGTTATCTTTGCAATGCCGGGGATGCTGATGAGAATGTCGGCCTTTTGGGAGAGTGCTTTGTCAGCGGCGATTATCGCCTCAATGGCTGCATCGATCTGTGTGATGTCACGCTCAACCTGGCGCAAGCGCAGAGTGGCCTGTTTCCTGAGCAGCGGGTATGTTGCAGTATTCAACCGCGCCCTTGCGGCCGTCCGATCCTTGATCCATTGCCTGACAGTGCATGTTTACATGCATGAGAAGGAGAGCCTGCCGAGCAGTTTCCATCCCTTTGAGATTATGAAGTGTTTCGCTTTTGGGTTTGTCGGCTTTCAATTCCAGAAGCGATCCCATTCTAGCCAGCATTGCAGCATCCGTTGCCTGACAGGCGATGCTTGCATCGCTGAGAAGGAACTCTGTCCGTTTTGGCTAGTGTGCCGATCCCTTCGGCGAAGCGGCGCGCCTGGCGTGGCCTTACAGCGATTGCGCACAATCGCCTACCGGCTAACAGATTAACTCGTGCAAAAGGAAGATCACTCGCTGCAAGACTGGTTTCCAGCAGCCGGTGATAGACGCCGTTCGTCGGGGAATAGATGCACTGGATCAATTCCTTGTCCGCCTCACCCTCGAAAACGACCAAGGACACCTTCGCCTGGCGCACCCAGCGGATGAGCGCCCTCAGGCCCGTTTTGTTGTTGGCAAATTGTTTGTGCTTACGTTTTGAAAGCCAATATGTGTCCAACGCGTCTTTCGAAATATCTACCCCGCCTCTCAGCGATGCTGCGCATCGCCTGCCGGCCAATGGATGGTATCGTTCATCTGGCTTTTCCTTACCTCGTCTTGTCATGCGAGCCCAAAGCCCGTTCCTCGGGAAAATGATTCACTGGATCATTTTCGGAACCCTCAGAACTCCGTTCAGATCAGCAGAAAAGACGGGGGCCGCTCTCATGGTTTGCAAGCAAACCACTGCCGCGCAGCGGACCATACTCAGCGACGGTCCACAACGACCAAGAGGGGAACGGTCCGACCCCCGCCACTGCCCGTCATAAATGACGTGCCGGGCGTCCTTCGGACCTCCACAATCACATGAGAGCCGGGAAAATCATAAGACAAGAGGGCGCATGTCCACATGATCGTGCCGGGCGGTGGGTTGTCGCCGGATAGGGCGCGTTGGGTCGCCTGCAAGCCAGGCTTCTTTCTGCATGTGCGGGTGTTGTCACGTCTCTTTCGACGCTTGTTTATCGAAGGATTGATGGCACTGCACCGTGCGGGCGATCTGGCCTTCTTCGGCGACCTGATCCGGCTGTCAGATACTGACAGATTTGCAAAATACCTCGCTCCACTGCGCAAAATAGAATGGGTGGTCTATGCAAAACCACCGTTCGGTGGGCCGGAGGCCGTTATCCTGCTCGGGATCCGTGGGGCGCGCCTGAACGCCATTCAGAAGATCAGTCGCGAGGCGGACAAAATCTTCTGCTACCAGGGTTTCCATTTCAGTTTCGCCGAATGGTAGACGCTGAAAGTAGCTGAGCATCTGGGATTTTGATGATCCGAAGCCGACAGAAGATGAGTCAATATAATCCTGAACACAGGC
>PIVL01000563.1 GCA_003354145.1 Paracoccaceae bacterium | reverse complement strand
ATATTAACGGTTTGTTAACACTTTCCACTTAGTATCGTAACCACTAAAACGAACAAAAAGAGGGTTTCCACCATGCAGACAGTATCTATCGTAACCGCCGTTATATTCGTAACCGTGTATTCTGCGCTTGCCGCCGACTTTACACAGAAACTGGAGGCAGCGCTTGCAGCGCTTTAACAAAGAAAAGGGCTACACATAACATACTTCAAGGGCTACACACCTAAACCCATCGTAATCCCGGTTAGCGAACTAGCTAAGGGGCAAGCGCTCCAGACACTGAGCAGCGAGTCTGCTACGATCTTGGAGCGTATACGACGCGGGGACACGCAGCCAGGGGATTACAACACCTTGGCCAGCATAGCGCGCGAGATAAGAGAACTGGAAGCGCTAACCCCAGAAACGCAGATGTTCAAGGCTTCCACACGGAGCCACTGAACAGGGGAAGCCTCTAACTTGCCGTAAAACGCGAGTTAGGGGCTTCCTTCGTTTATTTGTCCTTAAACGAGCGTTAAGGTTAACTCTTAACCTGTTGTTTACTTCTCCCCTACATTTCATACAAAAGAATGCAAAAAAACACTGTAAACAGTGAATTAGTGTTTGATGTTAACACTCTGTTAATATACGCTCGTTAGTGTCAGGTTGTTCCACACTGTCCCACACTGTTCCTCAGTGTGTCAGAAAAACGAACAAAAATGACACGTCGCTAAAATGCGATTTAGTTAATTAACGATTTAGAAGGAGGGTTAATCTACACTGAACGTACAAACCCGCTAACAGCGAGTCTTCGCAAAAAGAACTGTTAGCGGGTTCATCACCGTAAGGAAAAGGCACTAAGGTTAAACATCTCCACTCCCTTTTTGGCGAGCCAGGCGTTGCACCCGACTGCCAGCATCTTACGGAAAATCATTTAACAAAGTGTTACCAAACGGAACACTTTTTCCTTAAGGACTGGACACATGAAAAACGGTAAAACATTGATCGAACTCGCAACGGAACTGCAACGCCAGAGCACCGCAAAGCGCGACTTGATCGTTCCCACAAACTCCCTGAAAATGACAATGCACACTAGCGGGCTGCAACTCCCTGACCACCAGGGCGGCAACGAATACCTGCCTGTTACTGACCATTGTCACAGCCAAATTGCGCAGCGTATCGGCGTGCCTAAGAAGTATTACGACAAAATGCGCAGCGACGCGCCAGAGCTGCTTTCCCAAAACGTCAACCATTGGTTTGAAGCGCAGCCGGAAAACCGTATGGTGCGCACACTTGACGGCAAGGCGCGTGCTTTCCTGTCTGACAGATATCACCGCATAGATAACGATCAGATTGCGGAGGGTGTTTTGCAGTCCTTCCAAAAAGTGCAGGAACACACGGAACTGGAGCTGGTCAGCACTGAAGTCACAGACAGACGTCTGTACATCAACGCGCGCTTTCCGACCATGGAGAACGCGGTAGCGGTGAATGATCCGGTTCAAATGGGCGTGACAATCTCAAACTCTGAAATAGGTGGAGGCGCGCTGTCTATCACTCCCATGCTTTACCGTCTGGTTTGCACAAATGGCATGGTAGCAGGTAGCAGCATGAACGAGGGCAAAATGAGACGCGCGCACCTTGGCCGGAAAGTGGAAGCTGGTGAGGACTTCAGCATTTACCAAGGCGATACGGTGCAGGCAGATGATCGCGCGCTAATGCTCAAGATCCGTGACACTAT
>PIVL01000260.1 GCA_003354145.1 Paracoccaceae bacterium | reverse complement strand
ACCAAAAGCCCGGCAGGCCAGAACTATGATGAAAACTCGGCCGAGGCGTTTGACAACATCACGCTGTTGGCCTTTGGGCAGATGTGGCCGCCCCGCACCTGGAACAGCCTGCTCGAACGCGCACTATATCAGGCGCAAAAGCTGCATGAGGTCGAAAAAGCCGACCCTGATAGCTTTAAGATCATCCTCACCCGCGCTGATCTTGATGAAGTCCTGAATGCTAGGGCGGCTGGCAGTGATATTGTTGGCGGCTTGTTGGGCATCGAAGGCGCGCATCCTCTCGAAGGTGATCTGGCCAATCTGGACAAAATCGAGGCCGCTGGATACCGGATGATCGCGTTGCAACATTTCTTTGACAATGAACTGGGCGGATCGTTGCATGGTCAGGGCAATCACGGTCTGACTGACTTTGGTCGTGCTGTGGTCGCCGAAGTAGCCAAGCGCGATATGGTGCTGGACGTGGCTCATTCCAGCCCGCAAGTGGCATGGGATGTTCTGGAGATGACTGATATTCCGATTATTGTCAGCCACACCGGCATTCACGGCCATTGTGCTGTCAAACGTAACTTTACCGATGATCTGATGCAGGCCATTGCTGCGACCGGCGGCGTAATTGCCATGGGCTATTGGGCCGAAGTCACCTGTGACGATTACACACCGGAAGGCATCGCCAAGATGATTGTCGCCGCGATCGCAACTGTCGGCGAAGATCATGTGTCGTTGGGATCTGACTATGATGGATCGGTCGAAACCACATTCGACACCTCGGAATTACCCGCGTTGACCCATGCATTGCTTGAGGCAGGTGTCAGCGAGGTTCAGATTCGCAAAGTTATGGGCGAAAACATGGTGCGTGTACTGCGGGACAGGTTGCAGTAACCGATAAACCCCCGCCTGCAAAACAGACGAGGGCGGGGGGATTTCGGGAATGGTCAAGCAGATCAGGCGGTTGCCAGCATACCCTTTTCGCGCGCCAATTCGCGCATCTTTTTCTGCAGCTTTTCAAATGCGCGCACTTCGATTTGGCGAATGCGTTCGCGGCTGACACTGTACTGACCGCTCAATGTTTCCAGGGTCACGGCCTTTTCAGACAGTCGCCGTTGGGTCAGAATGTCCTTTTCACGGTCATTCAAAACCTCAAGCGATTGCGCCAACAATTCGCGCCGTGCATCAAGCTCATCGCGGGCCTCATAATCTCCGGCCTGATCAGCGTCTTCGTCTTCCAGCCAATCCTGCCATTGCATGGTGCCTTCGCCTTCGGAGCCAACCGTGGCATTCAGCGACGCATCACCGCCGGACATACGCCGGTTCATACTGATCACTTCGGCCTCGGTCACGCCCAGATCGGTGGCGATACGCTCAACGTTTTCAGGACGCATATCGCCCTCTTCCAGCGCGCCGATCTTGGATTTGGCTTTGCGAAGATTAAAGAACAATTTCTTTTGTGCCGACGTGGTGCCTAGTTTCACCAGCGACCAGCTTCGCAGGATGTATTCCTGAATGCTGGCACGGATCCACCACATGGCATAGGTCGCCAAACGAAAGCCCTTTTCAGGATCAAAACGCTTGACTGCTTGCATCAGACCCACATTGGCCTCGGAAATCACTTCGGCCTGCGGCAACCCATAGCCGCGATAGCCCATGGCGATCTTTGCCGCGAGCCGCAGGTGCGAGGTAACCATTTTATGCGCAGCACCCGAGTCTTCTTCTTCGACCCAGCGTTTTGCCAACATGTATTCTTCTTCCGGCTCTAAAAGCGGGAATTTCCGGATTTCCTGCATATAGCGGTTTAGTCCGCCCTCAGGTGTAGGTGCCGGTAGGTTTGCGTAATTAGCCATTTGTCTGTCCCCTCCCAATGTTTAGGGTATTAACATCTATATGGGATCCCTATTTAGTCCTTTCAAGGCGGCGCTTTACCAAATCTTGATTAATATTTGGTTTCTTCTAATGCTTGTCCAAGCAAAGCCTCACCTACCGTTTGGTCGGCTTAGTATATATAGCGCAGCTCCGCCCAGGCAAACCACCTGAATTGCCAAAATCAGCGGCTTTAAGCCTAGTGCGAGACTCAGCCCGAATGCCAGCGCCATCGCAGTGAGCGCAATGGCTTTGTATCTTGGTGCAATGGCGCCTGTGGCCTCCCATTCGCGGATAAGCGGGCCGAATATGCGGTGGTTCAGCAACCAATTGCGCAATCTTGGAGAGCTCTTGGAAAAACAAAATGCCGCCAAAATGACCAATGGTGTCGTGGGAAGTAGGGGCAAGATCACTCCAAGCCCGCCAACAGCCAACGCCAACAGGCCAGCCCCTGTCCACACCATCCGGGCGGTTCTGCTTTGCGATTGTTTCGCATCGGGCTGTACGGGCTGGGTCATTTTACAACCTTTTTGGGTTCCTCAGCCATATAAGGATCAACCCAATAAGCGCAATGCTGTTGTTAAGGTGTCTCCAATGCAGACAAACTGTCAGACACCCGTTCATCCAGCCAGTCGACAAAGCCTTGTTTTGCGGCCTCAACAGACCCTTTGATCGCCACGAAATAGCCCTCACGGGCCTGAATGTCCGGTAATGGCAAAGACACCAACCGGCCCTTCAAAAGGCTGGGCCCGGCGATTAACCCGCTGGTCAACGCTATTCCGGCCCCATTTACAGCCATATCGACGGCCAGCCCATGCGTATCGACAAAATACTGCGGTTCCGGACAATCCTCTTGCCCTAATGTCCTCATCACTTTGGTCCAGGAGTCCGAAATGCCAACTGGCTGGATCAGCGGCAGCACTTTCAGGTTTTGCCAGTCATCAACTGACACGCCCTGAACCAATTCCGGGGAGGCAACAGCAACCATACGGTTATTGCCAAGAAGACGCGCGCCTCCGTCTGCCACCTCGGCCAGACCAAAACGAATTTCCACGTCGGCATTGGAAGCGACGAAATCATCCGGCCAGACGGTGGTGACCAATCGCACGCGAATATCTGGGAATCGGCGGCGAAAATCTGACAATCCGGGGGCAAGGAACCACTGTGCAAAGCTGACGCTGGTGGCGACCGTCAGAATGTCGCCTTTAGCAGCCGGTTCAAACGCATCCGTGGCAATACGCAGCCGTGCCATTGCGGCAGCCACATCCGGCACCAGATGCCGCCCGGCATCGGTCAATGCCAGCCCACGCGGTTTGCGTAAGAACAAAGGAGCGCCAAGCCGGGCCTCGAGGGCGCGGATATGCTGGCTGACAGCAGATTGCGTCAGCCCCAGCTCTTGGGCAGCGGAGGTAAAGTTCAGATGCCGCGCAGATGCGTCAAACGCGCGAAACCAAGTGAGAGGGGGAAGGGATTTTGCCATGATGCAAGTAAGCCATTAATCTTTCTAATGGCAAAGGACTAATTTATCTTGTTTGTATCTCGGCACTGCCAAAGGCACATATAAGGTGAACCTTTTCACCCGAAAGAACCTGATGATACCCGCCGAGTTGCCCCTCGTTGTTTCTCACGGCCGCGCATGAACCAGGAAATGGCGGTTCTGTGTCCAAATGGACAAGCTGTAATTGTGAAAGACGCAGCACATATGGCCCCTATGACGCATGCTGATATGATAGCCCAAATTTTGATCCGGTTTTTCAATCCCAAAGGGCCCTCTTCATGACCTCACCCGACCCAAAATCCCTGCGCAGCGCATTCGGGCGCTACATGACGGGTGTGACTGTGGTCACCGCACAGGCTCCGGGCGGCTCTCTTGTCGGCTTCACGGCCAATTCCTTTACCTCGGTATCGCTTGACCCGCCTTTGTTGCTGGTCTGCCCCGGGCGGCATTTGTCATCGTTTGATGTGTTCAGTGAAGCGGATCATTTCGCCGTCAACATACTCGCCGATGGCCAAGAGTCTGTGTCCAACACATTCGCGGCAGACAGAGGCGACAGGTTTGGCAAAACCAAATGGGATGCTGACCATAACGGCTGTGCATTGATTTCCGGGCGGGTTGCCGGGTTCAGTTGCAAAGTGACCCAACGGGTCGACGCCGGAGACCACATGGTCCTGTTTGGGCATGTCACCGATTTTGACAGTTCGGACCGACCCGGGCTTGGATATTACCAAGGCGGCTACTTCAGTCTTGGCAAGGAACGTCAAGCCAATGCCCCTGCCCACGACTCGCGGCTATCTCTGGGGAGCGTCATTCTGGTGCACGATGGCAATGTATTGCTGACCAAAGATAATCAGTTGCCGACCGTGCAGTTGGATGATCACACTGGCGCGCGCAATGCGTTGTCGTTCTATCTGCATAGCATTGGATTGGACGCACATATGGGCCCCGTCTATTCCGTCTATGACAGTCCGAACTCCGGTACGCACCATGTTGTGCTACGCGCCCAGGTTGCCAACCTGCCCCCTGATTGCCCCTTAAAAAGCGTGCCGATCCGCAGTTTTGAGGAAGGCCCGGCCAGAACAGATATTCAGTTCCTTATTCTACGTCGCTTTGCCCAAGAGCACCGCACCCAAAGCTTTGGTCTTTATCTGGGCGATATGGAAAAGGGCGAAATACATAAGAACGATAAGGGATAGAGCATCGGGGCGGGCCTGAAGGCCCACCACGATATTTTTTGTATGCCTCCGGCGGAAGTATTTTGACGAAACGAATTTGGGTGCCGGGATTGTTTGCGACAAGCCTCTGCATTTGCTAGCCTGCGCGAATGCTGGAATTTACACAGAATGGCTGGCTGGTGCTGGCGTCCTTTGCGGTTGCTCTGATGGCCGGTTTTACCGGATTATCATTGACCAAAGGTGTGTCCGCCGTGGGCCCGTCACAACGCAAGCTGGTGATTGTGATGGCTGCGATTGCACTGGGCGGCGGCATCTGGTCGATGCATTTTGTTGCCATGCTGGGCCTGCAACTGCCGGTTCTGTTCTATTATGACGCGCTGATAACACTGATTTCGGCGTTGGTGGCGGTCTTGATGGTTGGTTTGGCGCTGCTGATTTTGCATTTTCTGCCGCGCACTCCGGTTTCAATAGTAACCGCAGGCGCCATTGTCGGGCTTGGTATTGTGGTGATGCATTTTATCGGAATGTTCGGCATGGAGCTGTGCCGACCAGTGAATGACGTCAGCGATTACCTGTTATCCGGCGCGGCCGCGATCGTTCTGTCGGTGCTGGCAATCTGGGTGGCCTACGATTCCCGAACCAATCGCAACATCCTGCTGGGCACCGTATGTTTTGGTACTGCCGTGGTGACGGTTCATTACATAGCAATCGCCCAAACCGGATTTGTATTCACCGGCGTGTTGCCGGTCAGCGGCCCGGTTCTCAGCAATCAAACTTTGGCCCTTGGGGTAACTGTCGCGGCCTTTCTGATCTGTGGGGCGTTCCTGCTGAGTGGTTTCAGCTTTATCGAACAAATGAGCCCGGATGACGCCCCGGCTAAAGAACCCGCAGAACCCGCAGAACCCGGTTTTGGGGCGGGTGTGCCGTTTGAAAAGGATGGGCGCACCCAGTTTGCTTTGCGTGACAGCATTGCCGCGATCCGGGCTGAAGGGCACTACACATTGCTGTATATCAATGATGAGAAACTGTTTTGCCCGTGGTCGATCACAGATGCACAAACCCGGCTTGAGCCGCTTGGCTTTATCCGCACGCACCGCAGCTATTTGATTAACCCGGCACATGTGTCCGGTTTTGAGCGGTTGAAAGACACCGGCGTTTGTTTCTTTGATGGGGTGGCTTCACTTGGGAAAGTGCCTGTCGCGCGGTCGCGATTGGGCAAGGTGCGCGAGATGCTGGGGCTTTAACAACCAGTCGTTACCTTGCGCATTTGGTGCAGGCTATTCGCATTTCGTGCATCAAATCACCAATTTCGCGGTCATTCTCTGGCGGCGACCCGATCTCAGGCGCCAAATCATTCCCAGACGGCCATAGCGGACAGCCAATGGGAGGAAACACGCCATGATACCAGCCGGGTTCGAATATCATCGACCAGCTGACATCACGTCAGCCATCACAATCTTACAGACTCACGGAGACGACGCGCGGGTGATCGCGGGCGGGCACAGCCTGATCCCGATGATGAAACTGCGTATGACCGATCTTGCGCATTTGGTGGATTTGCAAGCCATCGATGGGTTGCGCGGTATAACCATCGACGCTGACAGCGTCAGCATCGGCGCGATGGTGACCCAGCATGAGCTGATCACCAACGCAGACCTTGCAGCCGCCATTCCGATCATCGCCGAGGCGTCGTTGCAGATCGCCGACCCGCAGGTGCGTTATGTTGGCACCATCGGTGGCAATGTCGCCAATGGCGATCCGGGCAATGACATGCCCGGCCTGATGCAATGCCTGAACGCCAGCTACGAGCTGGCTGGGCCGGATGGCACACGCCAGGTTGCAGCGCGCGACTTTTACGAAGCGGCCTATTTCACCGCACGCGATGACGAAGAAATTCTGACACGCATACATGTCCCTATTCCAGCGTCGGGCACCGGGTACGCCTATGAAAAGCAAAAGCGCAAGATTGGCGATTATGCGACGGCGGCTTCGGCGGTTCTGATCTCGGTCGAGGGCGGCAGATGCACCGCTGCGTCCATTGCCATGACCAATCTGGCTGACACACCTGTCTGGGCCGAGGCTGCAGCTGCTGCATTGGCTGGGTCCACATTGGATGACGGCGCAATTGCCACGGCTGTTGCAGCGGCCATCGACGCCATTGATCCGGTTGCGGACAATCGCGGACCAATTGCGTTTAAGAAACATGTGGCCGCCGCGATCCTGCGCCGGGCCATCGACCGCGCCATCGCGCGTGCCACATAGGGGGGCAGGAATATGGCTAAATCACACATCAAGATGACGGTGAACGGCAAAGAGGTCGAAGCTTTGGCCGAACCGCGCACATTACTGATCCATTTCTTGCGGGAAGATTTGAAAATCACCGGCCCGCATATCGGCTGTGAAACGTCCCATTGTGGGGC
>PIVL01000259.1 GCA_003354145.1 Paracoccaceae bacterium | reverse complement strand
CCATGCAGGCACCGTAACAGCAGGCTTTTGCCAGCACCGTTTGGCCCCACTATCAAACTGGGCCCCGGCCCGTTCAGCTCAAGGTCAGGCACTTGCAGCAATACCCGATCATCGCGCGCAATTGTCAGGTCGGAAACGCGAATCTGTGGTTTGACCACATGGCTGTCAATCATCAGATCACGCATGACTCATTTGCCCCGGCTCATCTTTGAGACTCAGCAGGCTCACCACTGCTGTCACCCCGATAGCCAACCCAATCAGGATTGTCCCCAAAGCCAGCGCTAGCGCCAGATTGCCCTTGGAAGTTTCCAGGGCAATCGTAGTCGTCATCAAACGGGTTGCATGGTTGATATTACCACCCACGATAATCACAGCACCTACCTCAGCAATGGCACGGCCAAATCCAGCCAGCAACGCAGTCAGCAATGCCAGTCGCCCGTCCCACAATAATGTCGGCACCGATGCCAGCCGCGACACTCCTAGCGATCGCAACTGTTCAGCATATTCACGGTCCAACATTTCCACTGATTGGCGTGTCAACGCAGTAATAATCGGAGTCACAAGGATCACCTGCGCAATGATCATCGCGGTCGGGGTATAAAGCAGCTCTAACACCCCCAACGGTCCGGCGCGTGACAACATGAGGTAAACCAACAGGCCAACGACCACAGGTGGCAGGCCCATCAACGCGTTGATGACCACGATCAAAGCCCGCCTTAGCGGGAACCTTCCCACAGCCAAAGCTGCCCCCAGCGGCATGGCGATCAAGGCCCCGATCACCACCGAGCTTAGAGATACACGCAGCGACAAAAAGACGATCGCCCACAGATCCGCATCCCCGGAGAGAATCAAACCTAGCGCCGACCTGAATTCTTGCGCAAATTCCTGCATTAATTACCCTATTTGTGCAAACTTGGTATCTAAATCAGGATACTACACATTTAATCGGCACGGTCACTCAAAACATGGCCACGACCTCATCCACAAAAAAACGCGGCCCGTTTCCGAAGCCGCGTCTTTAGATATTGCGCATCCCGGCCTTAAACCGGGGTGCAATGCGACTTTTATTTCAGCGCTTTATCCGTGATCTCATGTGTCCATGCCCCTTTCGGAGCCATTGTGATAACCGGGTCTGAACCACCGGCCAACAACGTCGCAACTGTCCGGTCAAAGTCTGCTGGATCCAAGGAGCCATTGCTGCCTGCTGTCAGTTTGGCAATTTCACCCATCATCCGTTTCTGATGTGCTTCGGTCTGTGCACCGGATGCATCATTGTCCAGAACGATCTCGGCGGCTTCATCAGGATGCGCCTCGGCATATTTCCAGCCTTTCATTGACGCGCGAACAAATTTGACCATTTTGTCGACAAATGCCGGATCACTCAGGTTCTCTTCCAGCGCATAAATTCCGTCTTCAAGCGTCGCAACGCCCTGGTCTTCATACTTGAACGTCATCAATTCAGATGGATCAACGCCCGCATCCAGAACCTGACCATATTCGTTATAGGTCATCGTCGAGATACAGTCGGCCTGACGCTGCAACAGCGGATCAACGTTAAAGCCCTGCTTGAGAACAGTTACGCCATCATCGCCGCCATCGGTGGAAATGCCTTCCTGGCTCATCCAGCTCAGGAACGGATATTCGTTGCCATAGAACCAGACGCCAATGGTTTTGCCTTTAAAGTCCTGAGGGCTGGTGATGCCTGTGTCTTTCCAGCATGTCAGCATCAGACCAGACGATTTGAACGGCTGGGCGATGTTCACCACGGCCAAACCCTTTTCGCGCGCAGCCAGTGCTGACGGCATCCAGTTCAGCATGACGTCAGCGCCACCACCGGCCAGAACCTGTGGCGGAGCAATGTCCGGGCCACCGGGCAGAATGGTTACATCCAGACCTTCGTCTTTGTAATAACCTTTGTCCAAAGCCACATAATAACCAGCGAACTGGGCCTGCGTGACCCATTGCAGTTGCAGCTTGACCTCTTCGGCCATTACCGGACCTGCGGCCAGCCCTATGGCCAATGCGGCCCCTGTCAGCAATTTTTTCATTATCATCTCTCCCTTGTTGAAAGTTATTTTTCGCGTTGCGAAGGATGCCAGAACGTTACAGCCTTTTCGGCCATCGCCACCACCCCGTAAAAAGCCGATCCCGCCAATGCGGCTACGACAATCTCTGCCCAAACCATGTCAAGCGCTAGCTGCCCGACCGATGTTGATATCCGAAACCCCATACCTACCGTGGGCGAGCCGAAAAACTCAGCAACAATCGCCCCGACCAAAGCCAATGTCGTCGCGATCTTTAACCCGTTGAAAACAAACGGCATCGCCGCTGGCAGGCGTAACTTGAAAAAGCTCTGCCAATAATTTGCGGCATAGGTGCTCATTAAATCACGCTGCATTGCGCTGGTTTCACGCAGGCCTGCAACGGTGTTCACCAGCACTGGAAAGAACACCATAACCACAACAACGGCGGCCTTGCTTTGCCAGTTGAACCCGTACCACATCACCAAAATGGGCGCGGTTCCGACAATTGGCAATGCTGCCATGAAATTGCCCACGGGTAACAAACCCCGACGCAGAAAATCAAAGCGGTCCACCAGAACAGCCGTCAGGAACGCCGCGCCACAACCGATGATGTATCCTGACAAACCGCCCTTGAGGATAGTCTGCACGAAGTCCTGCCATAAAATATCGATGCTCTGCACAAAACGCATGGCAATCAGCGAAGGTGCTGGCAGAATGACCAACGGCACATCAAAAAATGCAACCGTCAGTTCCCACAGTAACAACAGCGTTGCGCCAAACAGCAATGGCGCTAGCCATCTGGCATGTTTCCATCCGGAATGTGCAAGTTTGACGTTGGCAAACCACAAAACAGCCCAACACATCAGAATAGTGATGATCTCTATTTTGTTTTCGCCAAAAGTTGAAATGGCAGCCACCCCTAAAAGCCCGGCAATCAAAGCGGTGATGTTAGTGCGCGAAAACGTCATGCCATCCCCATCCGTTTCAGCACACGCTGCTCAATCACGCTTAATATCGCCACCAGCGTCGCCGCCAGTATCGCCGCTGCAAACAACGCTGACCAGATTTGCACCGTTTGCCCGTAATACGACCCGGCCAACAGCCGCGCCCCAAGGCCCGCCACGGCCCCGGTTGGCAATTCACCAACAATTGCCCCAACCAACGAAGCGGCAATGCCGATTTTTAGTGACGTGAATAAATATGGCATCGACGATGGCAAACGTAGCTTCCAAAACCCTTGCGCAGAGCTGGCATAATAGGTCCGCAACAAATCCAGCTGCATTGCATCCGGACTGCGCAGGCCTTTGACCATGCCTACAACCACCGGGAAAAAGCTAAGATAGGCGCTGATTATAGCCTTGGGAATGATCCCCTGCACCCCAATCGAATAAAGCACCACGATAATCATCGGTGCCAGCGCGATGATCGGAATGGTCTGGCTGACAATGGCCCAGGGCATCACGCTCATATCCATCACGCGGGAATAAACGATTCCCACCGCCAGCAAAATCCCCAGCCCGGTGCCGATAGCAAACCCCAACAGCGTCGCGCTAAGTGTCACCCAGCCATGATACACAAGCGAACGCTTGGAGGTGATTTTTTTCATCACCGTGGTGTTCCACAGCTCGTTTGCAACCTGATGAGGGGCCGGTAGTCGGGGCCGCGCCTGCTCCCACGTGGCAGGAATGGCAAAACTGTTGCCCAGCACCAAACCAAACGCACCCAAATCGCGCCGATCCTTGGCACCAGGCGGATTCACCTCAGCGCCTGCGCGCTCGGCCTCGGTCAGCACGCCCTTGACGTTCATCGGAATACAGGCCGCATACCACAACGCCACAATCACGGCGAGGACTGTCAGAACCGGAACAATGACCCTCATATCAGCCATCCGGTGAACATTGGGTTAACGAAATCAGTCTTCGACATGTCCCGCCCTTAATCCCTCGCGTACACGATGCGCGACCTCAATAAATTCGGCAGAATCGCGAATTTCCAGCGGCCGGTCTTCTGGCAGCGGGCTTTCAATGACGTCCGTGATCCTACCCGGGCGCGGACTCATCACCACGATTTTCGTGCTCAAATACACCGCTTCGGGGATCGAATGAGTGACAAATGCGATCGTCTTTTGCGTCCGTCTCCACAGTTGTAGCAATTGTTCGTTCAGATGATCGCGTACAATCTCGTCCAGCGCCCCAAATGGTTCATCCATCAGCAAAATATCTGCATCAAAAGCCAACGCCCGCGCAATCGAGGCCCGCTGTTGCATTCCACCAGATAATTGCCAGGGGTATTTGCCACCAAATCCTTCTAGATCAACAAGTTGCAGGACTGAGTTCACGCTTTCCTGCTGCTTTTGGCGGGAAAACCCCATGATTTCGAGCGGCAGTTTGATATTTCCGGCAATCGTGCGCCATGGATAAAGGCCAGCCGCCTGAAAGACATAGCCATAAGCTCTTGATTTACGGGCTTCTTCCGGGCTGACACCATTAGCGGTTATTTGCCCTCCTGTGGGCTGTTCCAGTGCAGCCATCACTCGCAAGAACGTGGTTTTGCCACAACCCGACGGGCCGATAAAACTCACAAAATCGCCCTTGTTGATGGTCAGAGACACATTGCGAAGCGCCTCGACCGGGCCATCGTTTGTCTCAAAGACCAGATCAAGGTCTTTTGCCTCGATCACGGTATCATTGTTCATCTTAGTTTACTGATGCCTCCACCTGGAATTTTGGATTAGGTAATACAAATAGCGATTTGAAATTATTGGCTATACTCCACTTACCGGTATGCCAGATCTCTTTACCGGACGCGGTGCTGTAAGATCTTTCCATTTCGACAATGCAGTATTCACAGATGTGTTTGGCCCGCGTTTTACAAATTCGCCGTGACCTTCCTGCGTACGAATTTCGCCATCATGCACCGCTACCTGACCTCGGGTCAGCGTGAAACGCGGCAGGCCCTTTACAGCTTTGCCTTCGAACACATTGTAATCAATGGATGATTGCTGAGTATCTGCAGTAATCGTTTTCTCTTTTTCAGGATCCCAAACCACCAAATCGGCGTCTGCACCCACCAAAACAGCACCCTTCTTCGGGTAACAATTCAGGATTTTGGCAATGTTCGTTGAGGTCACCGCGACAAATTCATTTGGCGTTAACCTGCCAGTGCTAACACCGTAAGTCCACAACATCGGCATCCGGTCTTCCAGCCCTCCGGTGCCGTTGGGAATCTGGGTAAAATCGTTCTCGCCAAAACGCTTTTGCTCGGTCGTGAACGCGCAATGGTCGGTCGCCACAACCGACAAAGACCCGGACTGCAAACCGTGCCACAGGGAATCCTGATGCATTTTGTTGCGGAATGGCGGTGACATCACCCGACGGGCCGCATGATCCCAGTCGGTATTGAAATACTCGCTTTCATCCAGCGTGAGGTGCTGGATCAACGGCTCTCCCCACACGCGTTTGCCCTGCATCCGGGCGCGTCTGATTGCTTCGTGACTATCTTCGCACGACGTGTGCACCACGTAGAGCGGCACGCCTGTCATGTCCGCAATCATGATGGCGCGGTTGGTTGCCTCGCCTTCGACCTGTGGAGGGCGCGAATACGCATGTGCTTCGGGACCTGTGTTGCCCTCGGCCAGCAATTTGGCAGACAGTTCCGCCACCACGTCGCCGTTTTCGGCATGCACCATAGCAATCGCACCAAGTTCGCCCAGCCGTTTGAATGACGCATACATCTCGTCGTCATTCACCATCAACGCGCCTTTATAGGCCATGAAATGCTTAAACGTGTTGATGCCGCGTTCGTTGACCACAGTTGCCATGTCATCAAATACCTGCTCGCCCCACCATGTCACAGCCATGTGGAATGAGTAGTCGCAATTCGCCCGTGTTGATTTATTGTCCCAGCGTTTCAACGCGTCCAGCAAGCCTTCGCCTTGATTTGGCAAAGCGAAATCAACCACCATCGTGGTTCCGCCCGCCAGCCCCGCGCGGGTACCAGATTCGAAATCATCAGTAGAATATGTCCCCATGAACGGCATTTCCAGATGCGTATGCGGGTCAATTCCACCGGGCATGACATAGCAACCGGTCGCGTCCAATTGTTCATCGCCATTCAGATCCGGACCAATTTCCGTGATCGTGCCGTTTTCAATCAATACATCCGCTTTATAAGTCAGATCGGCGGTGACAATGGTTCCATTCTTAATGACTTTGGTCATGGTGATCTCCGTTCTTGGGCGTCTCAGTATTTGCCCATAAATCGTTCATATCTCTCAGAGCTTTTCCGTTTATCTTCAAAACGGCAGGCACTCTACTCAATCGACAATCTCCGCCGTCTCAACCACGGCATGAAACAACACGTTCGCCCCGGCAGCTGCCCATTCTGGCGAAATTTCTTCGGCCTCGTTATGCGAAAGCCCATCGACACAGGGGCACATCACCATCGCCGTCGGCGCAACCCGGTTAATCCAGCAGGCATCATGTCCGGCCCCGGAAATCAAATTACGATGGGAATACCCCAACCGTTCCGCCGCATTGCGCACTGCAGACACGCAGCCTTCATCGAATGTCACCGGATCGAACCCGCCAACTTTTTCAAACTCAACTTCAATTCCCATGTCGTCGGCAATCTTTTGACCCTCGACACGCAGCCGTGCCTCCATGTCCTCTATCACCGCCAGTTCGGGCGAGCGAAAATCAACTGTAAACACAACCTTGCCCGGTATCACATTGCGAGAATTGGGGAAAACATCGATATGCCCGGCCGCGCCAACCGCGTCCGGCGCATGGGACCAGGCGATTTCGTCAACCTTTTCCAGTATGCGTGCCATGCCAAGGCCCGCGTTTTTTCGCATCGGCATCGGGGTAGACCCGGTATGAGAATCCCGCCCTGTAACCGTCACCTGCGTCCAGGATAACCCCTGT
>PIVL01000562.1 GCA_003354145.1 Paracoccaceae bacterium | reverse complement strand
TGTGCTTGCAGAGCGAAGTACCCACTAAAGCGAAACGGCAAAGTTCGTTTCCAGTTGGAGCCTTGAAACAAATGATTGAACAAGAGTGTTTCATATCAGCGGTGAGGTTATTGAATCTGGTTGGCAATCCAGCCAAGGCGATGGAAGTGATCGATGTGAAACCGGGGCAGGGGCTTTGAGAGTTCTGTTTCTAAAACAGGCGCTACTGTTCGCGCTGCTGGCGATTGCACCAGTTGGTGCGTTTGCCTGCGAGGGGGCCATGCAACCATATGACAAGCAGATTTCCAAGAACGACGATTGCAGTTTTGCGAACGCTGGCGAAGGGCGTTTCGGTCATGGCAGCGGTGCCGCTGTTGTGGATTTGGGGGCCTCCAAAGTTGGTCAAAAACTAAGTTTTGGCAGAGATGGATGTAACATCGACGAAGTGTTGCTTTTTGCTGATTGCTCGTCAGGGGAAATGATCCAAATTGGCGGAATAAGGCTGGACACGGACGTCGATGTTGCAGGGGCCTATTACACACATATTCGCAATATTCAGCAGCCAATAGGCCCAATCGGGTTAACCGAACAAACAACCGTGGGTCAACTTATAGCCATCTCAGAAAAGCACGATTTCCGGTACACTACAGATATTGATGCGGTCGTAAATTCTCTGAAACGCCGTAACAGATACGACCCATCTTGCGGCTGCAAACTCTACTATCCCGACTCGCCAGGAGCAAAGCTATGATCGGACTTGAACATTATCTGACGGTGGCGGCGACGCTGTTTGTCATTGGCATATTCGGGCTTTTCCTGAACCGTAAGAATGTCATCATCCTGCTGATGAGTGTCGAATTGATGTTGCTCGCGGTGAACATCAACCTTGTGGCGTTCTCAAGCTTTCTGGGTGATCTGGTCGGGCAGGTGTTTACCCTGTTCGTGCTGACCGTCGCCGCCGCCGAGGCCGCCATCGGGTTGGCCATTCTTGTCGTATTCTTCCGCAACCGTGGCACCATTGACGTCGAAGATGTCAACGTGATGAAGGGCTAATTCGCAATGGAAACCATTATCCTTTTTGCCCCGTTGATCGGGTCGCTGATCTGCGGATTTGGCTGGAAATTCATCGGTGAGACCGCCGCGCTGTGGGTGTCGACGGGGCTTTTGTTCCTGTCCGCGATCCTGTCATGGGTGGTGTTCCTGACCTTTGACGGTGTGACCGAGCACATCCAGATAATGCGCTGGATCGAAAGCGGCACGCTGTCCACCGACTGGGCGATCCGTCTGGACCGGCTGACCGCGATCATGCTGATCGTGATCACCACGGTGTCCAGCCTCGTGCATCTGTATAGCTTTGGCTACATGGACAAAGACCCACAGTGGAAAGAGGGCGAAAGCTATAAGCCACGGTTCTTTGCCTATCTGTCGTTCTTTACGTTCGCCATGTTGATGCTGGTGACGGCGAACAATCTTGTTCAGATGTTCTTTGGCTGGGAAGGCGTCGGCGTCGCATCTTATCTGCTGATCGGCTTTTATTACCGCAAGCCCACCGCCAATGCCGCTGCGATCAAGGCGTTTGTGGTCAACCGGATTGGCGATTTCGGCTTTTCTTTGGGTATTTTTGCGCTGTTCTTCTTGGTTGACTCGATCAATCTGGATGACATCTTTGTTGCCGCACCCACACTGGCAGAAACGCAACTGTCGTTCCTGTGGAGCAGCTGGAATGCGGCCAA
>PIVL01000258.1 GCA_003354145.1 Paracoccaceae bacterium | reverse complement strand
GGAATCGCTGCCAGCAGACCCAAAGCCGTCGCCATCAGAGCCTCGGCAATACCCGGTGCCACGACGGCAAGATTGGTGTTTTGCTGTTCTGCAATCTCGACAAAGGCGTTCATGATTCCCCAAACCGTACCGAACAAACCAACAAACGGTGCAGTCGAACCAATCGTTGCCAAAATCGGCAGCCCTTTTTGCAGCTGTTCAGCCTCTTTGTTGATCGCCACATCCATAGACCGGTCAATGCGGGCCTGAGCACCTGCGATTAATCCCCCGTCGGTGCGATGTGATCGGCGCCATTCGGTCATACCAGCGGCAAATATCTTTTGTGACTTACCTTTGGGCTGCGCGCCAATGGTATCAAACAGCCCATCCAGCGGTTCGCCCGACCAGAACATCTCGTCAAACTTGGCTGCTTCGCGGCGTGCCGAACGATAGCTGATATGCTTTTGAATGATGATCGACCATGACCAGAATGAGGCTGCGATCAGCAGCACAACAACCAGTTTTACGGTCAAAGTTGCGCGTGCGAAAAGGCCCCACACCGAGAAATCAATCCCCTGCGCCAACGCAAGTGTTTCTGCTTCCATTTGCCTGCTCTTTGTTAGCGACCGTATTTATTCAGCCTTCTTGATCGCAGTATTATCGCACAACCCATGCAATTACCAACAAAACTGCGGAGTTCGGGCCGGATTATTCCATTAATGCGCGAATCTCCGCTGGCAGACGCACTGGTTTTCCCGCTGCAGTCATACAAACGGCCGTTACAGTGGCCGTGAAAATCGGTTTGCCTTCGTGTAAGACGACCTGATTCATCACCAAACGCACACGGCTTAGGCTTTCGATTGTTGTCTCAATGGTCAATTCGTCCTCAAATCGGGCCGAGGCCAGATAATCCGCCTCAATCCGACGCACGACCCAAACGATACCGGCGTCTTTCATCGCGTTCTGGTCGTTGCCCAGACTGCGCACCCATTCGCTGCGGGCGCGTTCAATGAATTTCAGATAATTGGCGTGATAGACGATCCCGCCCATATCTGTGTCTTCGTAATAAACACGCAACGCAAAACGATGGATCATTGTTCTGACTCCAATCGGGCAAATATCCGCAAAGCAAGCGAGGCATCGCTCCCTGACACTGGCAAAAGTGGGTCATAGGCCGCCCGGATCACACTGGCAATATCCGGTCGCAGAACCGTTGTCTCATCCGCCATCGCCAAAGGCGAGCGGCTCTGAAACGCCACGTCCGACCAAAGCAGGATGGTCTGGACCACCTGCCCCAATGCGATAACTTCGACTGGCATGTCCGACAATTCGTCATCCATGCGCAAAAAAACAAACGCCGCGCGGATCGCGCCATTTTTGTCAAATCGAAAGCCCCGGTACTGGTTGGCCCCCTGCTCTTGCAATCGCTCTACCAATGGGGCCAGCCCCGGTACCAACTCGTCCAGCTTTGGCACATGGTTCAACTCATCCCACTCGCGGAAGAAAAACACCATGCAGTTGCTGCCAAGCTCTGCGTCGGTCTCGGCCATCTCGTGACCGGCCAGCGCCACCACGGCCTCGAACGCACCTTTGACAACTGACAGGGTCGCGTCATCGACGCCAAAAATCACCGGAGCAATCGGCCGCCCCCAGCGTGCAAACGTAAATTGCCCATCCTCGCGGGTAAAAAGCGCCTCTACCTCTTCAGGTGTCACAGCCTGTCCCTTTCTGCGTTCCATAAAAATTTAGTCGAATAGATCGCCGCCACCTTTTGGTGCCGCCATCCCCAAATGCGCCCATGCCTTATGTGCCAACATTCTTCCGCGTGGTGTGCGCTGGATCAGACCTTGTTGCAACAAAAATGGCTCTATCACTTCTTCCAGTGAATCCCGGCTTTCTGATAACGCGGCTGACAGGGTTTCGATACCCACAGGCCCGCCCGCATAATTTTCGGCAATCAGCTTCAAGTACCGTCGGCCTGCACCGTCCAGCCCAAGATGATCCACGCCAAGGCGCGTCAATGCCCCGTCTGCCAGTTCCCGCGTAATGGTGCCATCGCCTTCGACAACCGCAAAATCCACAACCCGGCGCAGCAATCGTCCTGCGATCCGCGGCGTCCCGCGAGCGCGGCGGGCAATTTCGCGCGCGCCTGTGTCATCTGTGGGCACGCCCAGCATCCTGGCATTGCGGGTGACGATTTTGTGCAGCTCATCGACGGTATAAAATTGCAGGCGCGTTGGAATTCCGAACCGATCCCGCAAGGGCGTCGTCAAAAGCCCCATGCGCGTCGTAGCACCCACCAGCGTAAAGGGCTGCAATTCAATGCGAACGGTGCGCGCCGCTGGGCCTTCGCCAATCACCAGATCAAGCTCAAAGTCCTCAAGCGCCGGATAAAGCACCTCTTCAACAGCCGGGTTCAACCGATGGATTTCGTCAATGAACAGAACATCGCGGGCTTCTAGATTGGTCAGGATCGCCGCCAGATCGCCCGCTTTGGCCAGAACCGGTCCGGATGTCATCCGGAAATTTACGCCCAACTCTCGCGCCATGATCTGTGCCAGCGTGGTTTTTCCCAAACCTGGGGGGCCGTGAAACAGCGTGTGGTCCATCGCCTCGCTGCGCATCTTGGCCGACTGAATAAACACTTTCAGGTTGGCCCGTGCTTCGGCCTGCCCGATAAATTCGTCCAGTACCTGCGGGCGCAACGCGCGATCATTGTCTTCTGGCAATGGCTCGGGTCGCATATTCGGGTCGGCGTCTATCATGTTTCACTCTCCAGCGAGGACGCCCGCAGGGCGGACGAGCGGCTACCCTTTAGGTGCCAACAATTTCAAAGCCGCCCGGATCAACTCCGATGCATCCATTTCGGGTGCAGCCCCTGCAGCTTCTGCCACAGCCGCAGCCGCCTCTCCCATGCCGTATCCCAGATTGCTCAGCGCCGAAAGTGCGTCTGCCTGCGCCGTCGCATTTGCGGGCACTGCAGCTACGACTGCAGGCTCAATCACATCACCCACATCCCCGGTCGCTTGCGCCAAAGTACCGCCCATCGCCATCACTGCGGGTGCTTTGTCCTTCAGATCCAGCACAATCCTTTGCGCGGTCTTGGGCCCAACACCCTTGGCCGCCTTAATCGTCGCCCAGTCACCAAGAGCAATCGCGCGGCTCACCCCTTCCGGCCCCAAAGTGCCCAGAATGGCCAGCGACACTTTGGCACCAATTCCCTGCACGCTGGTCAACAGACGGTGCCATTCCTTTTCAACCAGAGTCGGAAAGCCAAACAGCTGCAGTAAATCCTCGCGGACCACCAGATCGGTGTAAAGAGACACGGCCTCCCCGACACCCGGCAATCCGGCCATTGTACGTTCTGAACAGAACACCAGATAGCCAACTCCACGTACATCGATCAAAATGTGATCCGTGGCCCGATAATCAATTCGTCCCGTCAACCGACCAATCATGCTCGCACCTCGCGCAATTGCACACTGACTGAACCACCATAATGCGCATGACATATGGCAATCGCCAACGCATCCGCAGCATCCGCGCCAGCCGGACTACAGCCCGGCAATTGCAATTTTACCATATGCAACACTTGCCCCTTATCCGCATGTCCTACGCCAACAACCGTCTTTTTGACCCTGTTCGGCGCATATTCCCCGATCGGAATTCCGGCCTGTGCCGGAACCAGCATCGCCACGCCCCGCGCCTGACCCAACTTTAGCGTCCCGGCCCCGTCTTTATTCACAAAGGTCTGTTCAATCGCGGCTTCGTCCGGGGCGAAGTGCTCCAGAATATCGCTTAGCTGACTATGCAACGACAACAAGCGCACCGCCAAATCGTCGCCGGATGACTTGCACACCCCATTGGCTACGTGACTGAGTCGGCTTCCCCGTGCCTCAATAACCCCCCAACCAAGGTTTCGCAGCCCCGGATCAATACCCAATATTCGCATTTTCTACTCG
Source organism: Paracoccaceae bacterium (assembly GCA_003354145.1). Lineage (GTDB taxonomy): Bacteria > Pseudomonadota > Alphaproteobacteria > Rhodobacterales > Rhodobacteraceae > NORP181. Next base: position 3,019 of record PIVL01000258.1, on the reverse strand, counting down.
GCCCAAAAATAATTTGTTGCTTTTTTTGAAGCATTAGCACGAAACGCGAACATCCGCCAAGCTATTTGCGCAGAGACCAAAAACGACATCGCCAGGAACCAAAACGACAAGAGGCACGAATCCGACGCAAAACCATTCTGAAAGCGACGCATTCAGATCCGTATTTTCACATATATTTCAATGGTGTTACAAGATTTTTGAGCTATGCAAAAATCGCATATGACATTTGCATTTTTTGCGTCTTGTTTTGCGAATATTTCATCCCTATCTGCCTCTCAGACGAACGTCACAACCTATCTGCCTCTCAGACGAACGTCGCAACACCGTAACACCCACAAAAAGGACATGGATATGACCACAATTGAAACAACCCGCACACCCTATGGCACACTCGACTTGGTTGCTCGCATAAACGCGACTCTGATGTCCGTTGTTGGGGCCATCTCAAACTGGAATGACGCGCGCGCAACCCGTAACGCGTTGGTCGGCCTAAGTGATCGCGAACTGGACGATATCGGTCTGGTCCGTGGCGACATTGATATGGTTGCAAACGGTGCAAGCCGCTTCTGAAGAAGTCGGCCTTGAGACAAGATTATCGACAACGACTAACGCCGCGCGATGCCATCGCGCGGCGTTTTGTATTCCCAAAGCTCAATCTCGGCGAATTTTCAACTCACCGCAGGATCGGGCCGATCTGCTGAGCAATCAAATCAGATGCGGGTTCAATTTGCATAACCCAAGCGCCGACCTTTTCTACCATGGTGCCATTTTGAAGCTTGCCGACACGTTCGTTGTAAGCGTCTGGCCCAAGGCTGGCGATCAGAAACCCTTTGAACGCCAGAAGCGCCAAGAGAAACAAAACCACCATTCTCAACGAAATACGAGATTGATTGCGGCGAGGCCGAGCCACGATGAGCCCATCAGGCCGCATTCGGGCGACGTACCCGTGCGACAAAGCGTGATGTTTGCGGCCAAGACTAGCGACACGTTGGTTAAACTGGAGATGGGTCTGATCCATAACAGCCTCCGTTACCTGGCCCCCACCAGCGGATACGTATTTATCGCGCGCAATTGTGGCAACAATGGGGCATTTGCCTAAAATGCCCCTAAATTGCCCGATTCAGGCCATCTTTCGAAGTATTAGCGTCGTCCAATCACCAATAACCTCACTATGGGCAAGATTGATGCCAGATCGTGCATAAACAGCGCGAACATCTGCTGCCTGTTCGTTGAGAATCCCGGAAAGAATCGCATAGCCACCGGTACGCAGGTGCTTTTCCACATCCGGTGCCAGCGCGATGAGCGGACCTTTCAGGATATTTGCAAAAATCAGATCATAGGGCGCCGCGTCGCGAAGATCATCGTGGTCGAACCCTGCAGCTTCGACACAGGCCACATTGCCATCCATTTTGTTAGCGCGCAGATTGGCCACGGCGACATCCACCGCGACGCGATCTATGTCGCTGGCCAAAACTGTTTCGGGCCAGATCCGCGCCGCCGCCATCGCCAGTACGGCAGTGCCACAGCCAATGTCCGCAATCTTTTGGGCGCTAAATCCTTCGCCTATCAGCCAGTCCAAAGCTTTGAGGCAACCAAGCGTGGTGCCATGATGCCCGGTGCCAAAGGCCATGGCGGCCTCAATCAACAGCGGCACCACATCATCAGGCACCTTATCTGCGTCGTGACTGCCATAAACAAAGAATCGGCCCGCCTGAACCGGTGACAATTCACGGCGTACATGGGCGACCCAGTCGGTCTCGGGCACTTCGGACACTACGAATTCTTTGGCGTCAAATACTGTGGTAAGCAGCGCCAATGCGCCCTCGTCTGGTTTGTCGACGAAATAGCCACCAACTTCCCAAAGCCCTGATCCATCCTCGATTTCAAACACACCAATGCCTGTTGGCTCGGGCACAAGGCGCTCCATCGCTTCGGCCAGCGCCTCGGCCTGCGATTTCCGGGGCAAAGTGGTTATGGCTGTATAGGTTATCATCAACGTCTCCTGAATCGGTCTGCGTTGGCATGCGGGCGGCGGTCTATTTCCAGGTCCGGATCAAACTTTCCAAGCCCAACGACGTAACGCCACCCCAACCAGCCCGCCAGCGCACCTACGATAACACTGGCCGCAGCCTGCGCATAAATCACGCCTGCCGCCCCGTACCAACTTGCCAGCATGATGGCCAGAGGCAGCGAAATGATTCCGTCACGCATCCAGTTGGATAGCGTCGCCCAAGAGGGTCGGCCCAACGCATTGAACGCAGAGTTGGACACAAACAACGCCGAAGCGAACAGGAATGCACCCGCACCAATAAGAGCAAAGGACGAAACGATCTCGCCACCCACCGGGCTAAGATCGAACGCTGAGATTACCAGCGAACTGGCCGTTGCCAATGCACCCCACGTCACCAGAGAATAAATCAGTCCAAAAATGATCGCATCGCGGTATGTCGTGCGCAACCGGTGGTGCAGCCCCGCACCATAGTTCTGACCAAAAATGCCACCAATCGCGCCGGATAGCGAAAAAATGCCGCCAAAGGCGACCACAGTTAGCCGACCAACCACGGCCCAGCCGGCCATTGCATCATCGCCATACGGTGCCATTACGCTGGTAAGCAAATAGTTCCCGGCAGGCATCGCCATCTGCGCTATGATTGCGGGTATCGCGATCACCAAATAAGGCCGTACAGTTAAAGCCATATCCGCCAACCGCAATCGCGCCATCAAATCATGGGTACCAATGGCAAACCGTAGCGCCACGACCAGCATCACCAGACGCGATACATTCAGCCCCATCGCGGCGCCATCCAGCCCCCACCAATAAATAAGGAGCGGATCCAGCACCATCGACACCAAACCGGATATCAGTGTGACCAACATCGAGCGTCTGGCATCGCCTTCGGCCCGCAATGCCCCGTTTGCTATCATCGACACTGCCATGATCCCAAGCGAAGGAAGTGACATTGCCAGGTATCTCGCTGATAAGGCCGCCGTTTCCCCGGTTGCCCCTACCATTGCCAAA
>PIVL01000561.1 GCA_003354145.1 Paracoccaceae bacterium | reverse complement strand
TTCATGCCGACAAACAGAGCGTCTGACGCCTGTACCGCTGTTAAGCCGTCCGCCACATAGGCGTTCGTTGCTGTAGTCAAACCATCGACTGCCGTGGTGATGTCCGTAACGCCACCAATTGCCAGCTTATTGGCTTGGTCAAGCAACGAGGTTGCCGCTTCAACACCGTCAGCCCCGGCGCTGATCGCTTGATAGAAAGCCTTGACCTGCTCGGTGGCTGAGCCGCCATATGTTGATGCCAGACGTTTTGATTGCTCATCCAGCATCGCCATTTCAGCGGTGGTGCCTTCAATTAAAGTGGACGTTTCAGCCAACGCAGCAGAGAACTCCCGCGCCGATGTCAAGGCACGACCAGCAGCAGCAACGGACAAGAAACCAGCGGCCAGCACCCCAGCCGCACGGCCCATACGCATCATCGAGCTTTGGGTCACATTGGCCGCACCACCAGCGCGCTTTGCCGATCCTGTGAAGGTATTGAGTCTGCCGGTTGCGACGCCAACTTGCGAAGAATCGACGCGAAAACCGAGATTTGCAAAATCCACTGGTCGTGCCTTTGTTTATGCAAAAGACCACCTTGCCCCCATCTGAAAATGGGGGAGGTGACATGTTGCGTATGGTTTTTAGAGGTTGATTGATGGTTCGGTTTATTGGTGCCGCTTTACTGGCGACGATGTTGTCAGGGTGTCAGGACAGTTGCGACGAACGTGCCTATAAGGACGTTCAAAAAGAAATTTCTAATCGCCTAAAATCCCCATCAACGGCAGTTTTTCCGACGATTTCTGAAATCAGTGTCGAGCATGTAGAAGGACAGGATTGCATGCACTCATTCTCTGGCTTTGTAGATACACAAAACGCATTCGGCGCCGTGGTCAGGATGCAATACCTTGCTAGCACAGTTCCACAAGAAGACGGCCCCTTCAAGATTTTCATTTTGAAACTAGTGTTCGGCACCTGACACAAGATTCCCAGTATGTCTCTGGTGCGCCCCAGTTGGTCGGACAAAGATTCAAGGGGCAGCTATGCTGACTTTGCAGTTATTCACTCAGATCAGTCCAACTGGCGGTTCCGGCCCGTTGCGGCCATTCGTGATCACTGCGGCGAAAGGCAAAATTGAGTGTATATTCTCAGTAGCCTTGACGGATGACTACCTGCCCCTGACAGGCATGCGCTGCCAGGCAACGCATTAAGGAGGGCAAGCACGCAATCAACTGGACGCGATTGTCCTGCAAGGGCAAGGCGCAGAACGAGGCCCGCCTTCAGCTTCACGCACTGGCCTACAATCTCGGTGTCTTCTTGCAAGGCACTGATCTGCCTGAGAAGATGGCCGACTGGTCGCTGACCAGCCTACAGACGCGATTGATCAAAATTGGTGCGAGGGTTGTGCGTCATGCCCGTGCAATCACCTTCCAGCTCGCAGAAGTTGCGGTCAGTGGTGATCTGTTCACCCGCATCCTCTCGGCTATCCACCGGCTGCGCGCACCGCCGGTTCCCGTATGATAACGTCGTCAACGATAAAACCTGAACAAAAGCGGCTCGACCGGTCTATCCATACGGGGGTCGATCAGACCAATATCCGGATCAACCTCGCCGCCAAGACCGGAAATCGTGCTCAGTTCGCGCGTCAGATGCCCGAACAACGGCACCACGGGTCCAAGAGGCTTGATCTGAGCGCAGAACAGTGGCTATGTGAGCGGGAGGACGTTCTACTTGGGGAATGTCGGAT
>PIVL01000560.1 GCA_003354145.1 Paracoccaceae bacterium | reverse complement strand
TATCTTTTGTTCTTCATTCAAAATCTCCTCAGATATTATGCCGAGAAAATTCTACGCGTGAACACCACTAATTTTCGGGGGGAGTACCGGGCCTGCTGCTCTAGTTCAGCGCACCATTGTCTGACTTTAGGGCTTTTCCTTGAACAAATATGGCACCTGTCTCGCTCCGTTCGCGACCTTTCCCTGGATATTGGCAAGATAGCCATCCATATGGTGATCTTTAGCGGAAAAATGGGTGATGTTTCGCCAGAAGTCACCGATCGACAGACGGTCGGCATCGTGTACGTCCAGATAGACATAATCCGGACCGTCACGCAGTACGACCTCGGCTGCAAAGTGCTGGAACTGGCGGGCGGGAGAGTACGGCGGAATCATGGGAACAACATCTAAGTCGTGGACGACCCTTGTAGCCACCGACATCACACGCTCCGATGGTAGTTTGGAGGTGAACTTGGGTTGACCGAAAGTCACCAATCGCTCTACTTTATACCCCTGTTTTTCACCATACGCGGCTAAAATTATAGCGACGGCCCCACCGAGCGAATGGCCAGTTGCGCGCAACGGAAAGTCCTTCCTCAGGTGGGGGGCGGCATCGTCATAGATGGCTGCTGCAACCTTCTGAAATCCGCGATGCAATGGAATACCAAGAATACTGTCGGGGACGAGGGCAATTTCGAAATCCTCCCAGATGTTCGGTTTGTGGGCAATGCCCCCGATCGACAGCGTCTGCTTTTGGTTGACCAAGTCGGTTTCAATGAAGTACCGGATGCCGACGGATTGAAGCCACACGGCCCGGGTGACCAGCGGATACTCCTTGCGGATGTCCTGGATTGGATCGTAGGCAGACTTGGAGCGTTTTGCGTAATATTCGAGATCGGTGAAATCGATTTTCTTCGGGGCAACAACCGAAAGGGATTGTTTCAAACTCTGCGGCAGATCGCCGACGCAGCCCGACAGAACCAGCAGAACAAAGGCCAGAATGGTGGCGATAATGGATTGGTTGACCTTTCGATACGGCCTGGGCAGGTAACTGGTATAGATCAACATTTGTGTCTCACCCCATCGCTTGCGGTCAGGCCAACACCGCCAAGTCTTGTCGCAACTTTCATTTGGAAGTATCTACTTGGTATTCACAATTATGCCAAGACAAGTCAGTTAAACGCAGCGTGCTAACCCCCAACATTATCAAGAATCGGCTTCGAGTCCCTATGGTCTTGTCCCGGTCGATCCGCTTGGATGACTGGGTACGCGTCTGACGTTCAATCGGATTTGTTAACCGCGCAGGTCGAATTCACCTCAGCGCCGCTCTCAATGCTCAGCGTTTCATAGAGGATTTCGCCGGAAACCTGTGCGCTGGAATGCAGATTTACTGTGTCGGCGAATATCTTGCCTTCGAACTGACCTTTGACCGAAACCTTATCAGCATGCAGTTCGCCGTTCACCGACCCGCTTTTCTCGATCATGATCGCATCGGCGGTGACCTTCCCATCCACATGGCCGAATAACTCCACAAGGCCAGGAACGTGAAGGTCACCAGTGAGTTTCGAGCCTGCCGTGATGTGGGATTGCCCACTTGCGAGGCCTGTAGTGGGCAGGGTGTCTGGAGTGCCGATAGTCTGTGACATTATCGAGGGTCCATTCGGTCTAAATTCTGGTCACGCCCGGAGATGGGCAGACTGCTTCCGCGCGAGACTAAACGGTCCGGGCGCTGAATAGAAACAGCA
>PIVL01000559.1 GCA_003354145.1 Paracoccaceae bacterium | reverse complement strand
CCCGCCTGTACGCCTTGTTGCTGGAAAGGGGATAGCTGTTCGACGGCTCTGCCGGTCGCAGCGTTAATCCGTGAGGCTTGTTTGTCGCCCGCCTTCTTAGCGAACAATCCACCGACAATCTGTGCGCCCGCACTAATTAACTGACCCATCTTCTTTCCTCAATTCGTAAGCGATGCACTGACGGCCAAGTTCGTCAACGTGATCTGAGCTAGGGATTTGTCTGAAGCCAAGTGCATACCCGATGAGGCGCACTGCGCGATTTTCGCGGGGCGGATAACCTCTGATAACACGGGCTCCATGCTTTGTAAACATCTGGTCGAGCATGGCCCTCGCCGTCTCTTTGATGAGAAAGCCCCCGGAACCGGGGATGAACATGAAGTGACAGTCGAACTCGTGGGCCTTGGACTGGCAAAAGAGCATCCCGCCTATGTCGTCCTGCCAGTAGCCAATGTTGCCAGGGTTGAGCAGGACGGTGTGCATGGTGATCTCGTCGTCACCGGGGAAGCCGGTCGTCGGGCGGATCGCTGGATGGTTGACGAGGTAGTTTAGATCGTTGGTGTTGATCTGCCTCACTCAGCAATCCCCCAGACCTTGATCGTCATGTCATCCATGTCGCCAGCGTTGAGCTGGAAGCTGCACCAGTCAACGAGGTAGTCGAGTGCAACGAACTGCACTTGCGGGTAGCCAGCACTGAGCTGCATCTGGCCAGCGCCTGTGCTGCTGGACGAGAAGCTGTGCCCGACAATACCCCAGCGCAAAAGTCCTGCTGGATCGCGTGTCAGAATAAACTCTCCATTGTACGGACGTCCTGCACCCAACGTGGCTCCATCTGACAAACTAATGTTGGTGTCAGCGTTGTCGGAGCTGGTCTTGTAGTCACTGGCTCCCGTAAGGATGTTCGCTCCTCCGTCCCCTGAGTATTGCGAGAAGAACTGCGCGTTGCTTGGGCCTATAGCGCCGGTAATGATGATCTTGAACTGGTTATAGGTAAGAGGGAAATCAACATCAATGTTAGCGTCGCCGGGCGTCTCAACAGTGTTCGAGCTAATGAAGTTATAGCCGCCCGGCACGCCAACAGGATTAGCGGGAGTGTCCGGGTCGTCATAGTACGTTACGCTGATAGATACGCGGGCGTCCTCTTCAGGGTTGACGAAGAAACCTATCTGGTCAGGATTTGCGAGCCATGCTGTGCGGAGTGGCGAAGCAACAGTCATCCAGGTTTCACCGTCGAGGCTCATGCGGAAGAAGAAGTTTGTTTCGTCGTCCTCGACCTGGAACCAGAAAGGGTGATCCTCAAAAGGCTCGTTAAAGAGCGTCGAGTTGAAAGAGTTGTTAGCGTAGTTAGCGACGTTGATCGTGTTCCAGGTGTTAAACAATCTACGGAATATAAGGTTCCTGTTCGTGGCGCTATCCCGCATGATAAAGCCGACGCCGTTGAAGTTATCCGCCGAGTACATGGCGTTGAACTGATACGTCGCTATCCATGCGCCGGAAGGCATTGGCTTGACGCGGGCAATAAAGTTGTCGCTACCTGTGTCCGTTGTCGGGTCAGTGATCGTCATACCTGCGAAAGTGGTGTCTGTAACCACACCGGCTTGTTGGTTCACCCATGTTGGGAAGTCTGCTGCCGCAGGAGGAGCGAACCGGCCTTGACCAACGAAGACGTTTGAACCGCCTCCGCCTGAAATAGTGATGTCAGCATTGTCGCTGCCACCGTCCACAACAGTAGC
>PIVL01000257.1 GCA_003354145.1 Paracoccaceae bacterium | reverse complement strand
ATTATATCCTCTCAAACTCATGTTTTGGATGTAAATTTTGCGATTCCTTGGCTGATTTGGGGGCCTTATCGGGTTCGTCAGTTTATTGGGTGTTCGTAGGGACTAGACCTTATTGGGTGTTCGTAGGGACTAGACCGCAATTGATGTGAACCGTTGGCGTAGAGACTAGACCGGCTTGGCCTTTGGCTCGACGATACCTTCTAGTGTTTCTATCGCCCGGCGCTTGGGACTGAGTTTGGTTTTGGCCTTTGGCGGATAAACCCGTTTTGAGGCTTCAACGATAATCGCACCGCCAGCAATCGACCGAGGTAGGCTGCGCCCAAGTTTTTCGCATAGGGGACCAGACTTCAGCCAGAAACGGCGCGCTGACGGCGGCTGATACAAAGCTGCCAAATGACGTTCAGGCAAAAAGGCATGTTTGCGCAGCAGCGATTCCAACTGGCCCAGCGTATAAGGATGCCCGTACCCAAAGGGTGTCTTGTCACTTCGCGACCACAACCCGGCACGATTCGGCACGATAAACACCGCTTTGCCGCCCGGTCCCAGCACCCGCCAGCATTCGTCCAGCAGCCGGGCCGGGTAATCCGAGTTTTCCAACCCGTGCATCACAACCAGTTTGTCCACAAGTCCGGTTTCAATCGGCCACAGTGTTTCCTCAACCAACGCCGAGACATTTGCCATGCCCCCAGGCCAGGGCATCACCCCCTGTTGCCCCGGCATCAACCCCAACACCCGGCGCGCGTCGCCCAGGTATGGCCGCAGCAAGGGCACCGCAAAACCAAATCCGGCAACGGTTTGGCCTTTGGCCTCGGGCCACATTTCCAATAAACGCGTCCGCACTGATGCCTGCGCCGCCCGCCCCAGCGTGCTGCGATAGTAAAAGTTGCGCAGATCCTGCACATCAAGATGCATTGCGGCTCCTCGCTAGTTCGGTCAAGCTAGGCGTAGTTTAACCATGAAAGGGCGAAAGACCATGCCTCTTGAAATCCTCACGATCCCCTGTCTGTCTGACAACTACGCCTTTCTGGCCCATGACGCAGCAAGTGGGGAAACCGCGCTGATCGACGTTCCCGAGGCCGGAGCCATTATTGACGCACTGGCCAGAACCGGCTGGACGCTAAGCCATGTGCTGCTCACCCATCACCACGCTGACCACGTTCAAGGCCTGTCTGAACTTCTGTCCAGACATCCGGCCAAAGTTGTCGGCGCCAAAGCAGATATCAGCCGCCTGCCCGCTCTCGACATTGCTCTGGCCGAAGGTGACACGATCACTATCGGCGGTGACACCGGTACGGTCATCGATGTTTCGGGGCACACCATCGGCCACATTGCGTTTCATTTCCCCGCCAGCAAAGCCGTGTTCACCGCTGACAGCCTTATGGCGTTAGGGTGCGGGCGACTGTTTGAGGGCACGGCGACGCAGATGTTTGCCTCTCTCGGCAAGCTTGCTGCATTGCCCAGCGATACCATTGTCTATTCGGGTCATGAATACACCCAGACGAACGCCAATTTCGCCCTGACGATTGAGCCCGGCAACGTCGACCTGGTTGCACGAGCGGACGACATCAAACAGGCACGTGCCCGCAATCAGCCCACTGTACCCTCAACGCTTGCTCTTGAATTGGCGACCAACCCGTTCCTGAGGGCTGCTGAACCGTCAGTTCAAAATGGTGTTGGCATGGTTGGGGCAGAGCCGGTTGCCGTTTTTGCCGAGGTTCGTGCGCGCAAGGATAGATTCTGAGAAAAAGTACCAGGGCGATGCATTTGCGGATTGAACATCGCCCGGCGTTGCCTATTTTATACCCCAGCGGGCAGAAAATTGCCCGGTCAGAACCGAAATTACGCGCAAAATCACACACATTTACCCCAACATTCGATTTTGTGACCGTAATTTGAAAGAAAACACTTGAAGCCGGGGACCGATCAACCAAACTCTAAATACTATGAGGACATAGTTGGTCAGGGATGCACATGGATGCACCCCAACCCGACCCAGATCAGAGGAGCACAAACGTGCCTTCATTCTCGAGCACACTAGAAAACGCAATTCACGCGGCCTTGGCGCTTGCCAACGACAGGCGGCATGAATTTGCCACGCTTGAACATTTACTGTTGTCGCTTCTGGACGAACCAGATGCGAGCCGCGTCCTGAACGCGTGCAATGTCGATGTTGATGAGCTGCGCACCACATTGGTGGAATTTGTCGACGAAGACCTGTCAAATCTTGTTACCGATATCGATGGCTCTGAGGCTGTTCCAACGGCTGCCTTTCAGCGCGTCATTCAGCGCGCAGCCATTCACGTTCAGTCCTCGGGGCGGAACGAAGTCACCGGCGCCAATGTGCTGGTTGCCATTTTCGCCGAACGCGAAAGCAACGCTGCATTCTTTTTGCAGGAGCAGGAAATGACCCGCTATGACGCCGTCAATTTCATTGCGCATGGCGTCGCCAAAGATCCCGCGTTTGGAGAACCCCGTCTGGTTGCAGGCGCGCCGGAACATGACGACGAACCCGAGGGCGTCACCGAAGGTGAAAAAAAGGAAAGCGCGCTTGAGAAGTATTGCGTTGATCTGAACGCAAAATCCCGCGAAGGCGAAATTGACCCGTTGATCGGGCGCAATGCAGAAGTTGAACGCTGCATTCAGGTGCTGTGCCGTCGGCGCAAAAACAACCCGCTTTTGGTGGGTGATCCGGGTGTTGGAAAAACCGCCATTGCCGAAGGGCTGGCACGCAAGATCGTTGCCGGAGAAACACCCGAGGTTCTGGAAGGCACGACAATCTATTCGCTGGACATGGGCGCGTTGCTTGCCGGAACACGCTATCGCGGTGATTTTGAGGAGCGTCTTAAAGCGGTCATTACCGAACTTGAATCCCATGACGACGCGGTTCTGTTCATCGACGAAATCCACACCATCATTGGTGCCGGGGCCACGTCGGGCGGCGCAATGGATGCCAGCAACCTGCTAAAACCGGCGTTGCAGGGCGGCAAACTGCGTACAATGGGCAGCACGACCTATAAAGAATTCCGTCAACATTTTGAAAAGGACCGCGCCCTAAGCCGTCGGTTCCAGAAAATCGACGTGAACGAACCTTCGATCGAGGATGCAGTGAAAATCCTCAGAGGGCTCAAGCCCTATTTCGAAGAGCATCACGGCGTAAAATATACCGCTGATGCGATCAAAACCTCGGTTGAATTGGCAGCACGTTATATCAATGATCGCAAACTGCCTGACAGCGCCATTGACGTGATCGATGAATCTGGTGCGGCTCAGCATCTGGTGCCTGTCTCAAAGCGGCGCAAGACCATCGGCACCAAAGAGATTGAGGCCGTGGTGGCCAAAATCGCCCGCATTCCCCCGAAAAACGTCTCAAAGGACGATGCGACGGTGCTGAAAGACCTCGAAGCTTCGCTTAAGCGGGTGGTGTTTGGTCAGGACAAGGCCATTACCTCGCTTAGCAGCGCGATCAAACTGGCGCGCGCCGGGCTGCGTGAGCCGGAAAAACCTATCGGCAACTACTTGTTCGCCGGACCCACTGGCGTTGGTAAAACCGAAGTTGCCAAACAACTGGCTGATGTGCTGGGTGTGGAGCTGCTGCGCTTTGATATGTCCGAATACATGGAGAAACACGCGGTCAGCCGTTTGATCGGCGCGCCTCCGGGATATGTTGGGTTTGATCAGGGTGGCATGCTGACCGATGGCGTCGATCAGCACCCGCACTGTGTGCTGTTGCTGGACGAAATGGAAAAGGCGCACCCGGATGTTTATAATATCCTGTTGCAGGTAATGGATCACGGCGAATTGACCGACCACAACGGCCGGACAGTGAATTTCCGCAATGTGATCCTGATCATGACCTCGAATGCCGGGGCGTCTGAAATCGCGAAATCGGCCATAGGCTTTGGTCGTGATACGCGCGAAGGCGAAGATCTGGCCGCGATTGAGCGGACGTTCACACCCGAATTCCGCAACCGTCTGGATGCAGTGATCTCGTTTGATGCGCTGCCCAAAGATGTCATTTTGCAGGTTGTCGAAAAGTTCGTACTACAGCTTGAGGCCCAGTTGATGGACCGGAATGTGGCAATTGAGTTGACTCGCCCGGCAGCCGAGTGGTTGGCGGACAAAGGCTACGACAGCACCATGGGGGCGCGCCCTCTTGGCCGGGTCATTCAGGAATACATCAAGAAACCTCTGGCCGAGGAATTGCTGTTTGGCAAACTGACCAAAGGCGGGCTTGTCAAAGTTGACATGAAGGACGGCAAACTAAGCCTGACTTTCGAAGGACCGGAAAAGTCGCTTATCACCGGGGATAAGCCGCCACTGCTGACAGCAGGTTAATGCGTACGGCACTTACAGGTATGTTATTATCGCTCGCCGCACCTGTTGCGGCGAGCGATCCGGTTTTGTCACTGCCGATAGATTGTGAACTGGGGCAAAGTTGCCATGTGCAGCAGTATGTAGACCGAGACCCCGGACCCGGGGTCCGGGACTTTTCCTGTGGTGAGCTGACTTATGAGGGCCACAAAGGCACGGATTTCGCACTGAAAACTATGGCCGACATGGAACGCGGTGTGAATGTTCTGGCCGCAGCCGATGGCCAGGTACGGGGTATGCGCGACGGTGTTGCCGATGTTGCCTATACTGCAAGTAATGCCGCAGGTACCAGCGGGCGTGAATGCGGCAACGGCGTCGTAATACGCCATCCCGATGGCTGGGAAACCCAGTATTGCCACATGAAATCCGGTTCGATCACTGTCAGGTCCGGCGACAAAGTCACCCGCGGCACCATTCTTGGGCAGGTTGGCCTAAGCGGTAAGACTCAATTTCCGCATGTTCATCTATCGGTCCGCAAAGATGGTAAGGTCGTCGACCCGTTTGCGCCGGTCATGGCACAAACCTGTGGTCAAGTTGATTCAGACCTTTGGGACCACAAAATACCTTATGTTCCCGGTGGTTTGATCAATGTTGGCTTTAGTGATCGGATCCCAAGCTTTGAAGCGGTTAAAGATGGTACAGCCGCACAACCGCAACTTACCCCGGATGCCAAAGGATTGGTGTTGTTTGTTTATGCCTATGGCGGGCGAAGCGGTGACATCATCAGCTTGCAAATCATTGGACCGAAAGGGAAAATTTTGGACACTGAAGTTGAGCTGGATAAAGATCAGGCTCAATTTTTCCGGGCCACAGGGCGGCGTCTGAAAACCAATCGCTGGCCTGCCGGAGACTATACTGGCACCGTTCGATTAATGCGCGGCGACGACGAACTGGGTCAACAGCAAGTGCGAATGTACATTGACTAAGCCAGCCGCTATTTTTCGGTAAATTTCAGTTCAATCCGGCGGTTTTGCGCGCGGCCTTCTGGCGTTTCGTCAGTGCTGATGGGTTGATATTCGCCAAACCCATTGGCAGACAATCGATTGGCCGGAATACTTAGGACATCTGCCATATATTGCACGACCGACAAGGCCCGGCCCTGACTTAGTTCCCAGTTATTGCGATAGCGCCCAAACCCGCCCAAAGGTCGGTTGTCTGTATGGCCATCGACTTGAATGACCCAATCAATTTCCGGCGGAATGTCATTGATAACACTTCTTAGAGTAAGCGCGATCTTGGCGATTTCATCCTGCCCTTCGGCAGACAAGTCGGCGGCACCGGGTGCAAACAGCACTTCGGATGAAAACACAAAACGATCACCCTGAATACTTACGCCTTCGGTGTCTCCCAAGACGTCGCGCAGACGGCCAAAAAACTCAGAGCGGTATTTCTCAAGGTCTTTGGTTTTCGCCTCTAGCTTGCGGGTTTCGTCCTGAAGCAGCGCTGCCTCGGCCTCAAGCCGCACACGTTCTGCTTCAACCCGTTTGCGTTCCGCTTCTTCCAGCAAGCGGCGCTTGCGTTCCTCAGATGCAGCGCGGGCCAAGGCGGTATTCAGGTCCGAGCCCAGCGATTGCAGCTGGATTTTCGCCGTTGCGTCGCGCGCTTTGGAATCGTCCAACAATGCCTGAAGTCCCCCCAGCTGGCTGCGTAACGCGGCGATCTGCTGGTTCAGCAATTCGGTCTGGCGCTGAGCCTCTGTAGAAATTGCCTGTTCTTCGGACAGTTTTTTACGCGCCGCAGCCAACAAAACCTCGCGTTGCTTTGCAAGGCTCAACTGTTCGGTTGCTTCCTCGCGGGCCTGTTCCTGCGCGGCCAGCGCTGCAATCAAACGGGCACGCAATGCGTCCTGTTCGGTGCTTGCTGCTGCTTGTGCCATTTCCATTGCTTCCAGCGCTTTTAGTAACCGCGCCTCGATCGCGGCCCTGTCTTCGCTGGTCGATGCAACACTGCCACGGGCCGCGTTCAGGTCGGTCTGCACACCGGCGAGTTCAATCTCCAGGTCACGCTGGCGCCGGGAAGAGTCAGACCGCAATTGCGCCAATTCGTCCTGCAATGCCTTTTGCGTCGCATTCGATTCCGTCTGCAACTGCGATAGTTCCGCCTCAAGGCTCCGGCGTGCCTCGGCGTTTCCAGCACGAAGCTTGGCAAGTTTCGTAGCCAATTCGGATTCAGTCTGGCCTTGCTCGCTTTGCCTGAGCGCCAGTTCAGCCTCAAGCTCTTGGCGGGTTTCTTCGGCCATCAATTTCGCGTCGCGCAATTCTGAATTCAACATCGCTTCGGTGCGTCGGCTTTGAGTACGGATGCGATCCAACTCGCCCTCAAGCGCATTTATTGTCTGGGCCGTGGTGGATTGCGCCGCCTCCATCTGTGCCAAAACACGGGTCAATCGTTGCGCCAGCTCGTCACGCTCACCAATCTGCGCCTGCGCATTCTCTATCTGCGTCAGGGCGTCGATAAGTTTGGCATCCAGATCTTTACGCGCGGATTCAGCCGCGGCCAGCAATGTCAAAGTATCTTCGGCCTCTTGCCGTTGCTTTTCGAGCGTCAAGGTCATCGCCGTCAGTTCAGCGTCAGCATCCTGCAACCGGGCGCGCAGGGCCTCGGCTGCGGCGGCCTCGACCAAACGCGCGGCCTCTTGGTCACTGAGTTGAGA
>PIVL01000256.1 GCA_003354145.1 Paracoccaceae bacterium | reverse complement strand
TCCGCAGTTTCCACAAGAGCCGACGTTCCAACCGCGTCAATTCTTTTGCCTGTTGCGGCAGATATTGTCGCAGCGTGGTGATCGCTCGCAGCTTGTCCGAGGTCATTTTCGCGGGGCCGTATGACACGCAGATGCTGGCCTGGTGAACGCGATGAACGGCCATGACCTGGTCGATGAACCCGATGCGTCCGTGGCGGCCGACCAGAACATTCATTAGCCAGTCCGCCGACGTGACGGTCGTGGTACGATACCAATCTGGCAGGTCGGCAATCGCGCTTTTTCGCACGACAGTAGAGATCTTCGGCGCGAAGTTGCGGGCGATTAATGCGCCAACGTCGTAGGTGCCACTCCCCCTTGGCGCATTGACCGACAATGCCGTGCCGCCGCCGCTGCGCAGATGTTCGACCCGATGTGCGCAGATCACGCATTCGGGATGCGCATCCAGGAAATCTATTTGTTTTTGCAGCTTGCCCCTGTCCGTCCAGTAATCGTCTCCATCCAGAAATGCGATGTATTCACCTTCTGCGGCATCAAGTGTCGACATAACGTTTGTCAGCCCGCCGTTTCCTGCATTAGTCTCTCTTAAAATGGTCTTAACCGGTACAGGAACCAGGGATTGAAATTCCCTTAGTATTTTCTGAGTGCCGTCGGTGGATGCATCGTCGCCGATGATCACTTCAAAATCGAAATCCGCCTTTTGCAAGAGAATGCTTTCGACAGCTTGCCTTACTGTTTCGACTTGCTGATATGTGACGACTGAGACCGAGACTTTCATGATCGAGACTCCATTTTTTTGGTGGGTTTCAAGGCCAGGATCAGAGCAGCGAAGACGATGACCAATTGCGCGGCGAAGACCAGAACCAAGGTTATTGCGGCCCCTGACAGGCCAAATTTGGGAATAAGAATGAGACTGCCTGAGACCGCCAAGAACGCCGCAGCGCCGTTCTGGGCACCCAGCCACCAGAAACGACGCGCAGCAACAACGCCATAGCCAAGAATGTTTGCAACTCCGCGCAGCGTCGCCGCTGCGACCAGCCAAACCAGCAAATCGTGGTGCTCTGCATAGGCTGCAGTATAGACAAAGCGCAGGATTTTCTCACCGTACAGGGCGCTGATCATCACCCCGGCAAGGCCGCATATCCCCACGCCCAGTGCCAGCACCAACAACAATCGCGTGAAGTCCGCGTGGCGGCCTGCGGCAAAGTGGCGGGCGAGACGCACGCTTGCCGCGACCCCCATGGCATTCACCAGCCGATCCGGCGCCATGGCCATCGCGAGGATCGCCGCAAACAACCCCAATCCTGTCAGTCCCAGCTTAAGCTCGACTACAATGCGCGGAAAATACAGCGCAATGATGATCAGCAAAGTCGCAACGGTTAGCGGCAGCGCTTGTGCGGCGAGGCGATAAAGTGTCGAAAACTCCCATTGCGGACGAAATGCATCCTTGTCGAGCCGCGCCCGTTTAAGACCCAGGGGCAGGTCATAGAAGCACAGGACCGCCAGATGCGCGGTAAGCTGCCCGAGGACAGCGACTACCAGAGATCCCGTGAGCCAGTAACCGGTGACCAGCAGCAGCAATGACAGCGGACCGAGCAGACACAACGAACGACCGATGTATTCCATCCGTTCATGCGCTTGGAAAAGGCCATACATCATGTCCGAGACGAGCTCAGCGCTACGCGCCAGCGCATAGATGAGTATTACCAGAAACAACGCGTTCGTGTCGCTTTGAACGATGCCAACTGCCAGCATAAGCAGGAACGCGGCGAAAGCGGCCAGGAGCCGCAATCCGAGATAGTCGCCGAAATCAAAGAGCCTTGTGGTGTCGCTTGATCTCACTTCCCGAAGGCTCATTTTGGCCACCTCGGCAATCGGGATGCAGATCGCCTGCGCGAGCGCGTACATTCCGACCGTGGCGGGGTCCGACATCTTCGTCAGCGCGATGAGCGCCAACCATATCGCCAGGGCAGAGAACAGTCGCCCGACAAGGACTGACCTGAAGTTCTTGAACCCGGATCGCGGCATATCCTCGGCGGGCAGAGTATCGGATTTGGCTGTTATCGAGATCGTCATGTCGCCACCGCCTCGGCTTCGGCGGCAGCACGGTAGGCGGGGAAGTACGCAATATCATCGCTGGTTGGCGACTGCTGTGACAATTCGGTATTCGCCTCACAGTCAAGAATCCAGCGCCCGGTCCGGAAGTTGTGGCGCGAACGGGAAAACCGGCCCTTGAATTCGAAAAGGGAATCTTCACTGCCACCGCGGCCCGCTCCCAAGTGCAGGCGATTGGCCCCGAGCCCGCGTGCGATGTCCGCGACACCATCTATCAGCCCTTTTATTGGCGACAGTTTGTCATACGCCTTATCGCTTGCGCCAAAGTGGGCTTGCGCAATGCCATTGTAGACGGTGAACAGTATAGTTGCTGCGACCTCGCCGTCAAAACTCGCCGTGGCCAGGTGCAGTTTGCCGTCCAGAGCCTCTCTGAGGCTGTCGAAGTAGCTAGGTGAAAACTTGTATCGTTTCGCGGCACCTAGACGTCCCATCGTGGCGGAATAGAGGTCGACAAACTTTTGATAGTAGTGCCAGTCAGAATCGAGATCGATCATCATGCCGCAGCGTTCGGCCTGTCTTATCGCATGTCGCAGCGCTTGCCGGTAATTTGCAAGTCTGGTTTCACGATCATCTGTGAGGTCGATCGAGACGCTGCGGCCCAAATGCAGGATCTCTCCGCCCGGCGTCGGAGCTGCGCCGAGAAAACTCTCGCAGTATTGCTCATTTCCGAGAAGAGGATGAAAGCGGGTAAAGATTGTCACGAATCTGCGTACACGCCATGCCTCTTTCAGCCCTTGCCATGCGCGGGTCCGAAACGCATCATCGTCCAATCCGCGTCCCGTCGGCCCGGAGTAGCCGTAGACTGAGTTCGCATCCAAATACTCCCCCTCGATTTTGCGGACCAGATAGGGCCATGCAAGAAAACGCTCGGGCGTGCCATAAACCACCATTTCCGCTTCTCCCTCGCCAACACGTTCGGCAAAGCTATGATACGCCGAAAGGTGATAGAAATCGTGCGGCGCCCGCTTCAGCCAGATATCCCATTCAGGGTTGCTGGGAGAGAGTATTCGGGTGGTTTCAGCCATGTGGAATACTCGCGGCCGGGGTCGGCCAGATTCGCGGGAAAATTTCGGGATCGGTAAGCCAGCCCACGACCGCTACCGCATTGCCGTTCCCGGCGGGTGGCTTGTATGCCGATTGGTCGTCAAAGAGGCGGATTGCCGGGCTGCGGGCCAGTTTCGCTGCAATGGTGCCGAGCAGCGGCATCATGACAAGTTTTCGCACAGTGTCGTTCTGCAACGAGCAGAATTCGTTGTTGCGAACGCCATCTCCGTCTTCTGGTCGCCAGTCGCTGAATTTTGCCGTCCTCGGCAGGGCGTGGTCGCGTTTGCCCAATTGGCGCGCCAAGATCGCCTGTCGCACTTCTTCGAGCAACGCGTGCAGGATGATCTTCTGCGACTGGTACCAACCCAGCGCCTCTTGCTGCACCACCTCGTCTTCGGTCGGCAGGGCTGCTTCGTCATTGGGCTCCAGATATTGCGCGAAATCAATAACAGTCATTGTCTACTCACTACACATTGCCGCTGGCGCGACGACACCCCGCAGGCACTTAATGGTGGTTGGTCGATGTATTGGCATCCTTCTGAGCAAAATACGGCAGACGCGGGTCCTTGCATTGCCGGATGGCTGTACACACGGCAGGGGCTTGCCGCACAATCGAAGCGATCCGGGAGCAAAGCCGATCAACATCCTGACTGGTAACGGCCATCCCGGTCGGCAGTATCATCACCCGTTCCGCCACAGCCTCGGTTACCGGCAAGGTCAGCCCCGCCCGCTGCGAAAGCCCGGCATAGGGCTGCATGCGGTGACAACCGGGATAAAAGTAGCGGCGAGCGTAAACATTCTCCAGACGAAGCGCGGCAACCAACTCGTCGCGTGTCGCGCCGACTATTGTGGGATCAACCTCGGTCACGATATACTGGTAACTATGCTTGTGGGCTGTGCTTCTTGACATCAGGTTGATGCCGGGCACATCGGCCAGTCCAGCCGCGAAGGCATTATAGTTCTCGCGATTGTGGGCGAAGAAACGGTCCATCGCCTCTATCGAGGTTAGACCCATTGCAGCTGAGGCCTCGTTCATTTTACCGTTGGTACCCAGATGCTCGACGATGTCCTCTTCGGCAAAGCCGAAATTGACCAGTAACCGCAAACGATCCGCCAGATCGCGGTCATTCGTGACGATCGCGCCGCCTTCGAAGGCGTGTATGCATTTGGTCGCGTGGAAGCTATACACCTCCGCATCGCCCAAATAGGGGTTTTTTTGGTCGGACTGGCATCCGAACGCGTGGGCCGCATCGAACAACAGCTTGAGATCGTGCTGTTTTGCCAAGTCCCGCAGCTTTGGGCTTGCACATGAATTGCCCCACAGGTGCACGCCCAGAATGCCCGTCGTCCGAGAGGTGATCGCAGCCTCGACACAATCGACGTCCAGGCAATGGGTGACCGGATCGATGTCACAAAAGACCGGTCGCACGCCCTGTCGCCATAGCGCGTGCACTGTGGCAATGAACGTGAACGAAGGGACAATGACATCCCCTGACATACCCAAACCGCTGATTGCGAGCTCAAGGCCCGTCGTGGCATTGCAGGTCGCAATACAGTGCTTGGCCCCTGATATCTCGGCCACGCGCGATTCAAAGTCCTGCACCAACGGACCCCAATTGGTCAGTTGGCCGCTGTTAAGTATCTGCTTCATACGTTTGAGAAATACCTGCTGATCGGGCATGTTTGGGCGGCCCACGTGCAGCGTCCTTTCAAATGCAGGCGCGCCACCTAAAATCGCCGCATTCAAATGCCGTGTCCGCGAAGGTGAGATTTCCGGAGGATTCAATTGAGAGCCAAGAATATCGGCGCTCTGGGTCGCCCCGTTGGCGCCAACAATCGGCGAGTCAGTGGCCGCGTCACGGCCGCGACCTTTGTGCGGTTGGTTCTCCATCAATACCCCCTTGTGAAGAAACTCGCTGTCAAGACACTCTGAAATTCCTATTCGCGAGCGGCTTTAACGGTTATGGGGACCCGGAGTTGGATTGTTTTGGATTTGAAGGTTTGGGATGCTTGGCGCGAAATTCGTACCAATTCCCGAGAAAGACACCGTTGAACCCAATAACCAGATCGGTAGACATACAATAGACATACAATAGACATACAAAGACATACAATGTGTCCCAGTCTGCGGTTGCCTTACGATCGTTGAAAGTTATCTTTTTGAGGTAAAAAGTTATCTTTTTGACATAAGTGGTCCGCGATTTTGGTTAATGTGACGCCAAAAGCATTGCCAGTAAATCAATTCGGATGATGCACCTGCCTAAAACTGATTAGGTGTCAGTACCTGGCCATCTTGCTGCTTACCAAGTTCGCCACCCGCCACCGATAACGGTCGCGACCGGGGGCAAGCGGCTTGACACACATGACTTTGCGATCCACCTTCAGACGCTAACCCGCCAAGCGAAATTAACGATCACTTATATGATTAGTACGGATCGCCACACACCCAACGTTCTTCTCATCGGCGCTCCTCGGTGCGCAAGCACTTCTCTGGCAATGGCCATGGTGCAGCATCCCTCTGTCTACATGTGCACTCCCAAAGAGCCGCATTTCCTCGCAATGCATGGCCGCGAGGCAGAGATCGGCGGAATTGGGCATGAAATGTTTGCCAAGGGAAACCAGTTTGCACACCAACAGTGGCTCGACCTTTTCGCGGGCCGCGCCGAGACGTGCCTGATGGATGCGTCGGTCAGCACCATTTCCTATCCCGAAGTCGCGATCGCGAATATAGACCGATACTGCGCGGACGGCACGAAGATCATTGCGATTCTCAGGAACCCCGTTAATCGCGCATATTCAAGCTATCAGTATTGTCTTTCAAAAGGCTGGGATGGCGGCAGTTTCGAGAACTGCCTCGATCAAGAACCGTTCCGTATCGCGCAGAATTGGCAACATCTCTGGTTCCTGAAATACCTCAGCCAGTACGAGCTTAGGCTACCACCGTTTCTTGAGGCCTTCGGCGCGGACAATGTTCACATCGTAATCGCCGAGGAATTCGCCGCAGATCCTTCTCTGGTTTTGGACGGAATATTTGATTTCCTGGATATTCCGGCATTCGCCATCCAGGCCCCGCAGCGGTTCAACGCCAGCGGTGTACCAAAATCGCGGATTGTGCGCGGGCTTTCAGGCTTCGTTCGACGCCACCCTGCACTGCGGAAAACTCTTCTTGCAGCCACTTCTGCGTCAGTCCGTGAGAAGTTGAAGTCGAACAAACTCGAAAAAGCGGAAATGGCATTGAAAACCCGGGAACAGTTGTCGCGTGAGCTTGCTGCGACACGACCGTGGGTAGAACAGCTGGTTGGGCGCCGACTTGAGGTGTGGAACTAAGCGCCACTCGGCATGCTGTAGCCGAAGTTCAGAATCCACATTCTGCTGGCGTTCTTGATCTGCGAGTCCCTTTCCAAGAATAGATTTGGAATTGAGGACATGCTCAATTTTGTTATATCAACGGAATGATGTGCTACTGAGAGGTATGGAATTTGCTGGCATACCCATTTCGGTTATCTCACTAGGAATATCCGCAGGCACGTTCTGGGTTGTTTTTCTTCGGCGCGGCCGACACAGGATGACTGAGCCAACGGGCGCAGAGGTCGTGATGGTCATCGCCGCCGCGACCGGAACGCGCGAAGGCCTGTTCAGCAATCGGGTGTGGCTTGCGTTTGACGTTTTGGTCAAGGGGGCCTGACATGGCGTCCTCATCTCCTGCCAAACGTAGCTTGAAACTGGATTTCGCCGGGTGGTTTCTGCAGGTTACCGGGTGGCTGTTCCTGGCCTATTTCGCTTATGCGCAGTTTCCCGCGGTTTTCGACTATCAGCTTGGCGTGCAAATGGGCACACAGGAACCGGTCGCGCAGGTCACCGAAGTCGGCGT
>PIVL01000255.1 GCA_003354145.1 Paracoccaceae bacterium | reverse complement strand
GCAGGCCACTTTGGGTAATGGCGGCTTAGGCGTTTTCTGATGGATTGAGGGTCTTGTTTGAGTGTGCGCCTTGGAACGCGCGGCTCTCATCTAGCAAGCGTGTTCCAAGGCGCATTGGCCATCAGGCCAATTATGTCGAGGTTAAGGGGCGTCTCACGCGATCAGATGATGGGGCGACACAAGGCAAATCACATCCAGGTTGCATATGGCACCAATGAGCAGACGGCCCGAGAGGCCGCCTTAACGAAAGCCGCTGTCGCTCAGGGTCTTGGGATCAACGTCCACTGGTGTGGCGACCTTTGAGGTAGTTGTGTTCCGACTTGGGCTGACACCACCCACGGGTGCTCGGCTCTTTGCGGGCGCGGCCAACGAGTTGGTTTGGCCCCATTCCCGTCAGCCATCCTAAAGATGGGTGCTAAAGTCGCGCACCTGTTTCGGCGTCAAAAATATGCAGATGATCTTTGTCAGGCATAAGGTGGATCGTTTGCCCCGACACAAAGGCGTGACGCTCGCGGAACACAGCGGTCACGTCTTGGCCCTCGAATCTTAGAAACACCATAGTTTCCGATCCCGTCGGCTCGACCACTTTAACTTCCATCGGAAAGCCATCATCTGACAAAATCAGATGCTCTGGTCTCACACCGAGATTGACTTTGCCAAGTCCACTTGGCCCGGAGAAAAGTTGATCGCCAACTTTCACTTTGCCACCTGATAGTTCACCTGACAGCAGGTTCATGGACGGCGCACCGATGAAAGTTGCCACAAACTCATTCGCTGGGTTGTCATAAAGATCAAGCGGCGTGCCGATTTGCTCAATAATCCCGTCCTGCATGACCACAATCCGGTCTGCAAGCGTCATTGCTTCGATCTGGTCATGGGTGACAAACACTGTCGTCGTCTTCAGACGCTGGTGCAATTCTTTGATCTCTGTGCGCATTTGAATGCGCAGCTTTGCGTCGAGATTTGACAGTGGCTCGTCAAACAGAAACACTTGGGGATCGCGGACTATGGCGCGCCCCATGGCAACGCGTTGCCGTTGACCGCCAGAGAGATGGCGAGGTTTGCGGTCGAGATATTCTGTCAGGTTTAGAATTTCCGCCGCCTTTTTTACGCGGCGATCAATATCTTCTTTGCTGGCTTTGGCCACCTTCAACGCGAAGCCCATATTCTGGGCCACAGATTTGTGCGGATATAGTGCGTAGGTTTGAAAAACCATCGCGATATCGCGCTCTGAGGGCGGCAAGTTATTTACAACCCGGTCACCGATGGCGATGGTCCCGCCGTTGATCGGCTCTAACCCGGCAATCATACGCAAAAGTGTGGATTTGCCGCAGCCGGATGGGCCAACAAGTGCTACAAATTCGCCGTCTTCAATATCAATGTTCAGCCCGTGGAGGACCTCAACGTCACCGTAGGATTTACGAATTTCCTGTATCTTAACATTAGCCATTTTCCGACTTCCCTCGCCCTCAAACCAGATGCTAGCCAAAGCATGATCCCCAGTCCACGTCCATCACCTACCTTTTGTTGACTTAGGGTAAATATGGTTCATACTAAATAGTGGTTAGCAATTCTTGGCGAAGCCTATTCAAATCACAGTGCAATTTCCAGGCGAGCCGTTTTCATTCACTTAAGCTTACAGATGTTTTCTCGGGAGGAATAACATGAAAGTCGAACTCTATAATTACATTAAGGCCGCTCAGAAAATGAACCGGCGCAACATGCTGAAAGGCTCTGCAGCGCTCGGAGCCATGGCAATGATGCCAAAAACAGCAATGGCCGCTTCGCATTCGAATGTCCGCGCTGAAATTCTCAAAATTCCGGGCGTTGGAGCTGGCTCGCCCACTGATAGCGATTGGCAAAAAGTAGGCGAGATGTGCCTGGGCGCCACCAAAGGAAACGTCGCAGAGGGTGAGTTCGCCGGTGTCGAATTGACCTTCATGGGCCTGAACAACCAGAACCTGCACAATTTCCTGTTCCGCGGATTCCTGAAGCCTTGGGAGGCATACACGGGTGCCAAGATCAACTGGATCGACCTTGCGCAAGCCGACTATAACGCCCGTCTGCAACAGTCCATTGCCACCGGAACCGTTGATTTCGACATCATCGAAATGGGCGCACCTTTCGAGGGCGACGTGCTGGGCAAAGGCTTGGCTTCCGAGATGCCTGAGTGGGTAAAAGAGCAGATCGACATGGACGATTATGTGGATTACCTCAAAGCTCCTGTTGGCACGTGGGGCGGCAAAACGTATCGAATCTCCATCGATGGGGACTGCCACACATTTGCTTATCGCAAAGATTACTTTGGCCCGGATTCGATCACCGGTCGTGAGGTGCCTACTACGTGGCAGGAGGTCAACGAAGTCTCCAAAGAGCTTGTCGGCCAAGAAGACCCGCTTACCGGGCTTCCAGCGCACGGTTATCTCGATCCGTTAAAAGGCTGGGGTGGCTTCGGCTTCTACTTCCTTGAAAACCGCGCCTCGGCTTATGCCAAACATCCCAACAGCCCAGCTTGGTTGTTTGAACCCGACACCATGAAGCCAATGGTCAACAACCCGGCGTGGGTTCAGGCCATCCAGGACGTCATGGATCTGATTGAAGCTGGGGCATACCCCACTGACCAGATCAATGCAGACCCCGGCACAACCGCGTTCCAGCAGTTCCTTGCAGGCACCGGCTCGATGCTGATGTGGTGGGGCGATGTGGGCTCCATGGCACGCACGTCTGACACCTCGGTGGTCGGCGAAGTTGCAAGCTTTGGCATCAATCCAGCCTCTGATCGGGTCTACAATGCACAATCGGGTGCATGGGAAGAGACCCGCAACGAAGCCCCCAACATGGCCTATATCGGCTGGGGTGTTTACGTCATGGCGACGGTCGATGGCGACGAGAAGAAGAAAAAGGCAGCCTGGTCCGCGGCGGCCCATTTGGGCGGCAAAGATCTGTCGCTTTGGGCTTCTGCTTATCCGTCGGGCTTCCAGCCTTATCGGAACTCGCACTTCCAATTCGATGAATGGGAAGAAGCGGGCTATGATCGTGCCTATGTCGAGGATTACCTTGGCTCAAATGCGGACAGCTACAACCACCCGAATGCAGCCATTGAGCCCCGCATTCCAGGTATCTTCCAATACTACTCGGTTGCGGAAGACGAATTGGCAAAAGGTTATGCTGGTCAATATGGCTCTGCTCAGGAAACTGCGGACGCTATCGCCGCTGCGTGGGAGAAGATCACAGATCAGATCGGGCGTGACAGCCAGATTGCCCTGTATAAAGCTTCGATTGGCATGTAAATTGATGTCATCGTAAATACCAAAGGCGCAGTCTGGAAGCTGCGCCTTTTTTAATGAATTGCGTCCGGTTTTCGCGAGTATTCCAAGTACAGGTATCGACTAACTGATCCGAGCACTTTGGGCTCTGACAAGCAATTGGTTTAGTAACGTCATGTTGCGCGATGTCCCTGATTTCGCGGCCATATATTTTCACTCTTAACAGTGCACAAAGCACCCGCTATCGTCGCACCATGAACACTGATGGCGACCTTCTTCATACTGTGACGGCCGACAATATTTCGGATAGTCGTAGGCGTTTGGGCAAAGTAATGGTGTGGAGTACTGCACTGCTTTGCTTGGCACTGGCGCTGTGGCAATTTGCCTATCAGACAGGCCGCATCGAAACCGGTTTCGAGACATGGCGTCCTATTCTCTTTGCCTACGTGCTTTGGGCTACTGCGCTTTGCGCGGCTCAAGTGATAGTGAACGGAGAAAAAGGCAAGCGCACGCTATTCGTGCTGCCAGCCGCTTTGTTTGTGATCAGCCTTGTGGTCTTCCCCCTTCTTTTTGCGCTCTATATATCCTTCACAGACTGGAATCTCGCATCCCCAAATGGTCCGCAACCCAATAGCTGGGACAATTTGGTCCAGATGTGGAATGATGGATTCTACTGGAACGCACTGAAAAACATGGTCTATTACGTGCTTGCCGTTAGTGTCGAATACGTAATTGCGTTCGGCCTTGCAATGTTGCTGAACGCGCAAATACGCGCTCGAAAATTCTTTCGAGTCGTTTTCCTTTTGCCTCTGATGCTAAGCCCCGTCGCCGTGTCCTGGATGATTGGCAAATCGATGCTGGAAGTTCGCTTTGGGCCAATCTCTCGTCTACTGCGTGAGTTCGGAGTGGAACCCAGTTTCTTTGGCAATCCAGAAATCGCACGGTTCATGATTATGGCAATGGATGCCTGGACTTTCATTCCCTTCATGATGATCATGCTACTGGCAGGCCTGCAGGCCCTGCCCCGCGAAGTTATCGAGGCCTCGAAAGTGGACGGTGCCACAGGCTGGCAAGGCTTCAAGGAAGTTATCTTTCCGTTGATGTTACCCGTTTCTGTCACCGCTATCGTGATCCGTATCATCTTCAAGCTGAAACTGGCCGACGTGATAATCAATGTAACATCCGGCGGACCGGGTGGGGCTACTGACAGTGTCACCAGCTTCATTTTCCGCGAATACAGAGACCGATCCAACGTGGGTTATGGCACGCTTCTTGCGATGGTCTATCTGGTGCTGATCGTGATCTTTGTAACGCTGCTTCTGAAACTGGTCAGTAGGTGGATGGAGCGTCCCGCATGAGTGCTATTTTCAAAGACCACAAAGCCGATCACCGCGTAAAAACCAAGTGGTGGGCCAGTCGCATCGCGATTTATACCGCGCTTTTGATATGGGCAGTGATTTGTCTGTTCCCAATTTTCTGGACAATCACAACCTCTTTCAAACTGGCGCCCGACGTTATGAAAGGCAACTTGATCCCCTGGTGGGACTTCACGCCAAGATGGAAAGGCTGGGAATCTTTGGGATTGTCTCCGCGCCTGATTGGAGAAATCTCCACCGTTCGAGAAGAGTTCTTAAAGCGGTTCTGGAACAGCACCGTCGTTTCAATCTCTGCTTCGACGCTTGCTGTCGTGTTGGGATCGTTGGCTGCCTACGGCCTGTCACGCTTTAACTATCGCTTTGGGTTTATGAGAAACTCCGACATATCGTTTTTCTTCCTCAGCCAGATGATCCTGCCACCAGTGGTCTTGGCGCTCCCATTCCTTGTTCTCTATAAATCGTTGGCACTCATAGACACTCGAATAGGGTTGATCCTGCTTTATACACTGATGGTGCTACCCATCGTGGTCTGGATTATGCGTGACCAGTTTCAGGGCATCCCAATTGAACTGGAAGAGGCCGCCCTTGTAGACGGCTTGGGCATCTGGGGCGCGTTCATGCAAATCGTCTTACCCATTGCCCTGCCCGGCATGGTGGCCGCATTTATTCTGTCATTGGTTCTCACCTGGAACGAATATTTCTTTGCAGCCCTTCTGACGGCCACCAACGCCACCACCCTGCCCGTGATGGTCGCTTCACAAACGGGATCACAGGGCATCAACTGGTGGTCAATGGCCGCATTATCCTCGGCGGCAATCCTTCCGCTGGTCGTTGTTGCCATCTTTCTTGAAAAATACATCATCAAGGGCATGGCCGCAGGGGCTGTCAAGTAAGCTCGGCTGCTATGTCCTTGGTCTGCGCATAAAGCCTGCGAAACAACCCGTGGGCCTTGTCGTAGGTTGCATTGGACTGTGCGCTGATCGTCTCCGCCACCGGGTTCCATGTGAGAATGTCTTCGCGTTTGACCAAGCCGACCGCTAAGGCGGCAAGAAACGCATCCCCATAGCTTGCCCCAGTCGTCTTTTCACAAACGATCTGGTCAATGCCAGTGATGTCCGATGTTGCCTGCAGCCACAGGTCGTTTTTCGTGCCTCCACCCACAGCAAGTAAACGTGTCGGGGACTGCCCCAACTCGGCAAATGTATCAGTGACATGCAACGTTGCGTGGGCAATCCCTTCGATCAAAGCGCGATAGATGTCGCCTCGGGTATGTGTGAGGTTCAAACCAAATATCGCCCCCTTGGCATGAATGTCATGGATCGGGGTCCGTTCTCCTGAGAAATACGGCAACATCAAAAGCCCATTAGCACCGTGCGGTGAGCTGGCGGCCTCTTCGGCCAAAGCCGAAAACGCATTCTCAACAGGAAGCTCGCGCGCCATCTGATCCCGGAACCAATGCGTCAAAGTCCCGGAAGTTGCGAGACCAGCCATCGAAGCATGCTCTCCCTCAAAAAGCCAGGGCGCGTACCAGATGCGGGGATCAGACACCTGAGATTGCACGCGCAGGATTATGAAAATGGTAGAGCCATACATCATCATCATATCGCCTGGTCGATCCACCCCGACAGAGAATGCCTCGGCCGCCGCGTCAATGGTGCCCGCCGTCACCGGTGTGCCCTCTGCAAGCCCGGTTTGGGTTGCCGCTTTTTCGGTGATATGGCCCGCGATTTCGTTCGACCACATCAAACGAGGCAATCTATCGAGCGGAAGAATGTCATCCGCGAGATCATCCACCCAAGTCTGCGTTGCGACATCATAAAGCGGTGAGAAATTGGCGGCCGTATAGTGATCAATAACAACCTCACCGGTCAGGCGCTGCACGAGGAAGCTGGTGGAGGTCAGAATATGCGTGGTCTGCGCGTATATCTCGGGGCGGTGTCGTTTCAGCCAAAGGACTTTCGGACCAACGGACTGCGAGGTTAATGCGTTGCCACAGCGCGCAATGATGGTCCTTTCGCCAATACGATCTGTAAGCTCACGCACTTGTGCTTCTGCCCGGCCATCAACGCCATAAAGCACGCCGTTCATCAACGGGTTCCCATCCGCATCGACCGGCAACATACATGGCCCAATCGCGCTGCAAGCGACGGCCTTGATCTGCTTTGGGTCCACCCTGCTTTCGCTTAGAAGGGTTTTGCACACAAAAACAAAATCACCCCACCAATCTTCCTCCGGACAGTGTTCCGCCCAACCGGGTTCTGGCACCAAAATCTTCTGACCACGTCCCGCTTGCGCGACTATTGCTCCAGTGGCATCGACCAAAACACCCTTCGTTTCGAAGGTGCCCACATCGATACCCAGCGTATAAGCCATTAGGTGTAGTCATC
>PIVL01000254.1 GCA_003354145.1 Paracoccaceae bacterium | reverse complement strand
GCGGTGAGAAAGCCGATCTCGCCCGGGCCAAGTTCGTCGATCATCTCCATCTGCGGGCGGAACACGCCGATGCGATCTACCGAATGGATCGAGTTGTTGGACATCATCCTCACCCGGTCGCCCTTTTTCAGTACACCGTCCATGATGCGGACCAGAACGATCACACCAAGGTAGGAATCGTACCATGAATCCACCAGCATCGCCTTAAGCGGCGCATCACGGTCCCCGGTTGGGGCGGGCAGCTCGGTCACGATCGCCTCAAGCGTTTCGTGGATGCCAACGCCGGATTTGGCACTGACCTGAATGGCGCCGGTGGCGTCGATGCCAATGACGTCCTCGATCTGTTCGGCAACGCGGTCACAGTCAGACGCAGGCAGGTCGATCTTGTTCAGGACCGGCACAATGTCGTGGTCGGCATCGATGGCCTGATAGACGTTGGCAAGGGTCTGCGCCTCGACGCCTTGGGTAGAGTCAACAACCAGCAACGAGCCTTCGACAGCCCGCATGGAGCGCGAGACTTCGTAGGCGAAATCGACGTGGCCGGGGGTGTCGATCAGGTTCAGCACATAGTCTTCGCCATCGTCTGCACGATAGTTGATGCGAACGGTGTTGGCCTTGATGGTGATGCCACGTTCACGTTCGATATCCATGGTGTCCAGCAGCTGCGCCTGCATGTCACGATCCTTGACCGTACCGGTCTCTTGGATGAGCCGGTCCGCAAGGGTGGATTTACCGTGATCGATATGGGCCACGATCGAGAAATTTCGGATATGGGATAGGTCTGTCATGGCTAGGGGATATGTCTGGGAACCGCATTGGGGTCAAGGCAGGACACGTTAGTTGAGGGTCAGAATACACCACTACAATCATTTTAGCGGCTGTGTGATGGGCGAGCGATTGAACCCCTGAGCAGTTTACGCCATACTATCGCCAAATCGCACGATGGACAGCGGACCCAGCGCACTGAGATAAGGCACCAATATGAAGACCCTTCCTGTTGCGGCTATTTGCACTGCATTTCTGATTTTTGCGGCTCCGATGGCTTTTGCGGGACCGGGGTCGATTGACCATGCCTGCCGTCAGGCAGCAAGGCCAGGCACGACGCCTAAGCTGTGCACCTGCATACAGAAAGTCGCCAATAAATCACTGACCAGGTCAGAGCGTTACAAAGTGTCCAAATGGTTTCTTGATCCGCACAAAGCTCAACAAACCCGTCAATCAGACCGCCGCAGCGATGAAAAATTGTGGAGACGGTATAAGAGTTTTGGCGAAAGTGCTCGTCAGATTTGCGGCTGATAGCTGCCGTTTTCCAAGTCGTTCCAGTAGCGACGGCTTTTAGATGCCCCTTGACCAATTCCCTTCATAGTTTCACAAAAGGTAAATCTATAGGGAATTTGCACTATGCTGAACAAAGGTGTGACCCTGCGTGGGCTTGAAGTATTTGAAGCATTGGCAAATTCAGGATCCGTGGCACAGGCGGCCAAGCGGACGGGGCTAAGTCAGCCAGCGGTCAGCCAGCAATTGCGCAATCTGGAATCTGCTTTATCGGCTGATCTGGTCAACCACGGCAAACGCCCGATGACCCTGACCGCTGCGGGGCGCAGCTTTCTGACACGGACCAAGGCAGTGTTAAGCCAATTGCGATTGGCACAAAGTGAATTGACGGTGATGGACCTGACCCATCTCAGCACACTGAGTATTGGGTTGATAGATGATTTTGACAATGATCTGACACCGAGATTGGTAACGATTTTGGCTGAGAACATGACCAAGTGCCAATTCAAGCTGATCAGCGCACCCAGCCTTGATATCAACTTGGCAATGCAGGACGGCCGGTTGCATATTGCAGTAGCAGCGAGCACCGGGCAAGTCCATGATAACGTGGTGGAATATCCTTTGGTTCAAGACCCGTTTATTCTAGTAACGCCACGTGGAATGGGGGACAACACTGCAGATATCATGTCGTCCATGGCCGGGGTTCCATTCCTGCGCTATGCACGTGAACAGTTGATTAGCCAGCAAATCGAGGTACATCTTGCGCGACAGGGTTTGCAGTTTGAAGAGCGGTTTGAGATTGGCAGTCATTTGGCGTTGATGGCGATGGTGGCACGGCGTATTGGCTGGGCGATTACAACACCGCTGGGCTATATGCGGGCGGCACGATTTCACGATGACATCGAGGCCCATGCCCTGCCGTTTGGCGAGTTTTCACGCGTGATTTCACTGTTCTCTCGCGCCGATTGGGCGGATCGCGTACCGCTGGATGTGGCGCAGACAATGCGACAATTGGTTCAAAACCAGATCATTGATCCGGCGGTTTCGCGACTGCCATGGCTGGCCGGTTCATTGCGGGTAATCGAAGCCTAGAATCGCATTTTTTGGCCAACTTACTGGTGGTGTCGCGGTGATACTTCCTAGCCAATGAAATTGAATTTTCTTAATCTGCGGAAGACCCGCTTAACGCTGCGTTCAGCCCTGCCGCACAGTGCTCGATTAAATCCAAAGCACCATCAAAATCACGGCTATAATATGGATCAGGCACGTGGCTGGCACCCTGTTGCGGTGCATAGTCAGTAAACAAGCGCAGTGGTGTTTCGTTCCCAGCGGGGCGCAGTGCTTGTATGTCGGCAATATTGTCCGCATCCATACCAAGGATCAGATCGAACGCCTCGAAATCAGCCGCCACAAACTGGCGCGATTGAAGGTCGCTGATATCAACTCCGCGTTTTACTGTTGCAGCCTGCATCGGACCATAAGGAGCCTCTCCTGCGTGCCAGGCCGACGTCCCGGCACTTTCGGTGGTGATCTTTGGCATCAGCGCACGGAACATGCCCTGCGCAGCGGGGGAACGGCAGATATTGCCCAAACAAACAAACAGAATGCGATAGGTCATGGATGGGCTCCTTTTGGGCGGGACGTTACTGTATGAGAAGCACATGAAAAAGATTGTTATACTCACCGGGGCCGGAATTTCGGCAGAAAGCGGTCTTGGTACATTTCGTGACGAAGGCGGATTGTGGTCACACCACCGGCTCGAGGACGTCGCGACACCCGAAGGGTTCGCTCGCGACCCGGCACTTGTGCACCGCTTTTACAACGCTCGCCGAGAACAGGCAGCGACGGCATTACCCAATGCGGCGCATCAGGCCCTTGCGAGACTTCAAACCAGTTGGCCAGGCGAGGTGATCCTGATCACTCAGAATGTTGACAGCCTGCACGAAGCAGCAGGCGCTCAAATGGTTTTGCATATGCACGGGAATTTGGCGGGCGCCTTATGCGGCGTGTGTGATCATCGTTGGACTTCGCCCCCACAAATGCAGGTGGGCGAGACTTGTCCACGCTGCAGCGTCCCGGCCGGGCGGCCAGATGTGGTTTGGTTTGGCGAAATACCTTATCATATGGACACAATTTATGCCCATTTGTCCAAAGCGGATTTGTTTGCTGCCATCGGAACATCCGGACAGGTCTATCCTGCTGCCGCGTTTGTACAACAAGCAGCATTTGCCGGAGCACATACCGTTGAGATCAATCTTGATCCGTCGTCTATTGTCCCAGATTTTGAAGAAACTCGGTTTGGCCCTGCCACCCAAACAGTACCTGTCTGGGTGAAAGACCTCTTGCAGACCATTTAGGCCTGCTACTATCAGCCGTCGCTATGTTTGTGCATTTTCGCAGGTTTACGTTCGCGATCTACCGGCAATTCGACTGTGACTTCGCCAGCCTTTTCAAAGATAAGCGTGACAGAAACCGTGTCACCTTGCTTCAGTTCCTGGGTCAGTCCCATGAACATCACATGATCGCCACCGCGCTTAAGGCTGTGCATCTCGCCTGGCTCCAGCACGATGCCATCTTCGACTTTGGTCATTTTCATGACGCCATCCGCGCCTTCGATATGCGTATGGATTTCGACCTTTTTCGCAATATCCGAGCGCGCACCGATCAGACGGTCTTGGGTGTCGCCATGGTTCATGATGACCATGAAGGCCCCACCGGACGGCGAAGTCGGCGTGGAACTGCGGATATAGGGGTCGGTAATCGTGATGGAGTCACCAGCAAATCCTGGTGTAGCCAGAGTAAGTGCGGCACAAGCGGCGAGAAGAATCGAACGGATAGACATATCAGTTTCCTTATGCGTGTTCTGGCCAATTTCATTCACGGCACA
Organism: Paracoccaceae bacterium; assembly: GCA_003354145.1. Lineage (GTDB taxonomy): Bacteria > Pseudomonadota > Alphaproteobacteria > Rhodobacterales > Rhodobacteraceae > NORP181. The sequence goes on along the minus strand of PIVL01000254.1, from coordinate 2,879 downwards.
GAACAAAGTGGTAGTCAAAGGGTGATGGTCGGAACTTCGCGCGTTTTCCTATTGCCAATAGTGAACCGGTCAAACCGGGTCTACAAGCATAAACAACCCCACGCGAACGCAGGGCTGTTATGCAATTTTCGAATAGGCCACTAAGAAATCAGGCAGCGGTTTCCGCTTGTGCCGCTTGTGCGGCCTTGGCGATTTCTTTCTTAACTTTCAGAGCGCTTGTGGACAGTTCTTCGTCTTTGGCTTTGGCCAGAAACGCGTCCAGACCACCACGGTGATCAACAGTGCGCAAAGCAGCGGCGGTGATCCGCAGCTTGATACCGCGGTCCAGCGTTTCGGACTGCAGAGTCACATCATTCAGGTTCGGCAGAAACCGGCGACGGGTTCTGTTTTTGGCATGGCTGACATTGTTGCCAGTCATCGGGCCAATTCCGGTCAATTCGCAGCGGCGCGACATGGGTTCATCCTCGTATTTTGGGTTAACAGGGTCGGTCCCTGTCAATACAAACAGGCGCGGCAGGTGCTGCGCCCTAAATCTCGTTGGGCGTCGTTAAGACGAATTGAGAGGCGCGTCAAGTGATTCACCCAGTCAATAGACGGTTTTACATCTAAGAGGCGGCCAATCGTGCAAGAGCCATCTTGGCGGCTGCATTTGGCGTCAACGTCCCATCGGCCACCTGCTTGGCAATGGAGTTCAGAGTGGCGCGCGCCTCGTCGGTTTCAAGTTGCGCCAAAAGCGACTGGCGCACCTCTTGGCCAAACCAGTATTGCGCTTGCTCCGCCCGACGTTGATCCCAATGCCCGTTGTCCCGCCGCCAATCCACCAAAGCCCGCATTTCATCCCAAGCAATATTCAGCCCTTGCTGCTTAATCGCAGAAACTGTCATTGCCTTGGGAAACCCGTCGGGATCCTGCTCGCGTTTGCGCATCAGGTGCAGTGCACCTGCATAATCCGCACATGTGCGCGTTGCTGCCGCTTTCAGATCCCCATCGGCCTTGTTCACCAAAATCAGGTCAGCCATCTCCATGATGCCGCGTTTCACACCTTGCAACTCATCCCCGCCAGCCGGGGCCAGCAGTAAAACGAACAGATCGGACATTTCCGCAACCATGGTTTCAGATTGTCCAACACCGACGGTTTCAATCAGCACCACGTCAAAGCCCGCCGCCTCGCACAATGCGACAACATCACGGGTGTGCCGGGCCACGCCTCCCAGATGGGTCTGGCTGGGCGACGGCCGTATAAACGCGTTCGGGTCCCGTGCCAGCTGGTCCATCCGCGTTTTGTCGCCAAGGATCGACCCGCCCGAACGCGCAGAACTGGGATCAATCGCCAGCACAGCCACCCGCAACCCCTGCCCGGTCAGCATCAAGCCAAAGCTTTCAATAAAGGTCGATTTGCCAACGCCCGGCGTGCCGGACAATCCAATGCGCAACGCCTGTTTTTTGCGGCCCAACTGCTCTAGTAACGCAGCGGCCTGTTCCTGATGATCCGCACGATGGCTTTCGATCAGGGTGATCGCACGGGCCAACGCCCGTCGATCACCTGCCAAAATCTTATCGCTTAGCTGCTCACTGTCCATGATCTCATTCCCGGTATTCCTTGGCTACATGACGGATCAACGCCTGTCTTGTCCAGTGCCCACAGGTGGCTGGACGAACCTGCCTGCTTTGACGATAAGACCGGTATGACCCGCGCGCTTCCCATTGATGACACTCTACCAGACCTGATCGCTGCGTTGCAGTCAGATGGGCGGGCCGTATTGCAGGCCCCACCGGGTGCCGGTAAAACCACACGGGTTCCACTTGCGATGCTTGATGCCGATCTGACGCAAGGCCGCATTATCATGCTGGAACCACGCCGCCTTGCCACCCGCGCAGCAGCCGAGCGGATGGCGCAAACTTTGGGTGAACCTGTTGGCCAGACGGTTGGCTACCGGATGCGCGGTGAAAGCAAAACCTCAAAGGCCACCCGCATCGAAGTAGTGACCGAAGGTATTCTGACTCGCATGCTGCAGTCCGATCCGGATTTGCCGGGAATTGGTGCTGTCATATTTGACGAATTCCACGAACGATCCTTGAACGGGGATCTTGGGCTGGCGCTGTGCCTGGAGGTCGCCGGTGCGTTACGCGACGATCTGATCCTGTTGGCTATGTCAGCCACGCTGGATGCGGAACCCGTGGGGGCGTTGATGAACGCCCCGGTCATAACCTCACAAGGGCGTAGTTTTCCGGTTGAAACCCGCTGGTTACCGCGCCCTCTGGGGCCAAAACCCCGCATCGTCGACGCGCTGGTTGATTTGGTCGTGCAGGCCGAGGCCGAGACGCGCGAAACAGGTGGTGGGATTTTGGTATTCTTACCCGGAGAAGGCGAAATTCGCCGCGCCGAATCCGCATTGGCCCGCCGTTTGCCGGACACATGCGTTCTGCGTCCCTTGTTCGGAGCGATGCCCTTTCCCGCCCAGCGCGCTGCGATTGCACCAGTCAAACAAGGACGCAAGGTCGTCTTGGCCACCTCTATCGCAGAGACCTCTCTGACCATCGAAGACGTGCGCGTCGTGGTGGATGCAGGACAGGCGCGTCGTGCCCGGTTTGATCCGGGATCAGGTATGTCACGCCTTGTCACTGAACGCGTCACGCGCGCCGAAGCCACCCAGCGCCAGGGTCGGGCCGGCCGTGTGGCGGCAGGCGTATGTTATCGGTTATGGACCAAGGGCGAAGAGGGCGCATTGCACGCATTCCCGCCTGCCGGGATCGAAGCGGCGGACCTGACGTCAATGGCACTTGAGCTGGCGTTGTGGGGGGCAGCGGCTGAGGATCTTGATTTTCTGACACCGCCTCCTGTCGGAGCCTTTGGCGAAGCGCACGCACTGCTGAAACTA
>PIVL01000558.1 GCA_003354145.1 Paracoccaceae bacterium | reverse complement strand
ATCAAGTAGGTCAGGGGCTTTACAGCCCCATTCCCCTTTAAGAACCGTGCGTGACAGTTTCCCGTCACACGGCTCAAGCATCTCAAAAGGCAACCCTTAGTGAGTGGCCCGACTGTTAACCTCTTATACCGCCATTGCTCTATATTCACGAGCAGACATGGCTGGCAGTAGTTTGCTCTCCTTATTGTTTCTACGTTGCCAAAAGTATTTTGCGAATTCTGGCATATAAGGATTAGCTGCCGCCCTGATTTTAATAAATCTTCTTATTCCTATGGAACATATCTTAACGACCTGGTAGATTTTCACTACCTCTTTTTTGGTCTTGACTTTAACGGCGAAAATATGTTTCAGACCTGATGCTGTCCAGTATTTATTAAACAGCCAGCCTTTCGACTTATTTTGATGCCGTCTTTGTATCATGCGCCACAGTTGTTCAAAGACATATGTGTCAATGCGACTGAAGGCATCCCCTGCCACCACATGGCGGTGGTAATTTGCCCAACCTCGAAGCGTTTGGTTCAGCTTTTTGATTAGGGCTGGCATAGGGGCGCTGACGTGTTTTGTGATTATGGTTCCCGCCTTCTGGATGAGGGCGAGGACTCCCTCTTTTGATGGCTTGATGTGCAGTTTCTTGCCACGCTTTCTGAAGGTCTGCCCGAGGAACGTAAATCCGTTTTTGATGTGAGTGAGTTTGGTCTTTTCCTCAGAGAGGGTCAGGCCGCGCTCAGCCAGGAACTTGATCACCGCTGGTTTGACTTTTTCTTCGAGAAGGCGTTTTGATTTGCCTGTAATGATGAAATCATCGGCATAGCGAATGAAATTGACACGATTACGACGGGGGACTGCACGTCGGACGACCTCCTCCAATCCGTCGAGTGTCATATTCGCAAGGGTAGGACTGATAATTCCACCCTGCGGAGTTCCTTTTCTTGAAGGATACGTGATGCCGTTTTCGACGTATCCTGCCTTAAGCCACGTGCGAAGAATGGTTTTGTCCATCGGAATGTTATCGAGTAGCCATTTCAGGGAAATGTTGTCGAAACATCCGGCGATATCGGCCTCCAAAACCCATTTAGCCGAATTAGGCTTGTTCAGAGCGTTGAAGCCTGCTTGTATTGCGTCGGCACAGGAGCGGCTTTCCCGAAAACCGTAGGAGTTTCCATCGGCCGTTGTTTCTGCCACTGGTGCCAGTGCTAATTTATACAATGCCTGCATTGCTCTGTCTAACATTGTTGGTATTGATAATGGCCTTTTCTTGCCGTTCTTCTTCGGAACATATATTCGTCTCAGTGGTTTGGGCTTGTATCCACGTCTGCACAGGCATTTGAGTGCCCGCCATTTGGCTCCGGCACCTTTCCACAGGATACCGTCAACGCCAGGGGTTTTCTTCCCCTTATTTGAGGTGACTCGTTTTATAGCCAGTAGCTTGGCGTAGAACGAGCGGGTTAGTAAATATTGCAAGGTTTTCACCTTGCCCCATTTGTTTTCCTTCACAGCCTTTGCGATACGCATCTGGAGCCTTCTGACGTGATTTTGTGCGGCTTTCCAGTTTATGGAATGCCACAGTTTATCGTCGCTGACAGGTGCCCCAGCCATGGTGGCCGTCTCTAGCTTTCCTGTCTTCGAAGGTTCTTCATATTCTCTCGCAATGAGACACCTGTTGAACGTCAGCTCGCTATTCACCTCTTGCCAACCGGCTCCAGGTTTTAGCGTTAAGTATTTTATAATCATACTCTATCCC